>NZ_JAHDIG010000008.1 GCF_020630935.1 Bernardetia sp. | reverse complement strand
ATACGATTTGTATTTAACCAAAAAGTCTATTTGCAACCAAATTCATAAAGAACCAAAATCCTTTAAAAACAAACCAATGCTTTTAAAGGATTTTAAGTTACAATAAAAAATGAAATATTACCTACTCAAATACAAATTGCGCTTACCATAAATTTCTCTAAAGAATGGGTCTTTAAGGTGATGAATAAAATAAATTCCTTCTCCAGTAGATTTCATTTCTGGTCCTAATTCTTTATTGACATTTGGGAATTTATCAAACGAGAAAACAGGAATTTTGATAGCATAGCCATTTTGTTGTGGCTCAAAATTGAAATCCTTGACTTTTTTATGGTCTAACATTACCCAAGTTGCATACTTGATGTACGGCTCTTGATAGGCTTTACAAATAAATGGAACGGTACGTGAGGCTCTTGGATTGGCTTCAATGATATAAACTTTACCATCTTTGATAGCGAACTGAATATTGATGACACCTTTAGTTTTGAGTGCGACAGCAATTTTCTTCGTATGGTCATGAATCTGCTGCATAATATTTTCATCCAAATCAAAAGGAGGTAAAACGGCATACGAGTCGCCCGAATGAATACCAGCAGGTTCAATGTGTTCCATTACTCCAATAATATAGACATCTTCTGTATCACAAATTGCATCGGCTTCGGCTTCAATAGCTCCATCTAAAAACTCATCTATCAAGATGGTTTGCTGCCCCAAATCTTTAAAAATATTGATGATATGCTCCTCTAGTTCTTGCTCGTTGATAACAATTTTCATGCGCTGCCCACCGAGTACATATGACGGACGCACAAGCAAAGGAAATTCCATTTCAGCAGCTTTTTCTAATGCTTCTTCTGCCGTTTTGATGGCGTGATATTTTGGATAAGGAATATCGTTTTCTTTCAAAAGGTCTGAAAAACGTCCTCTATCTTCTGCTAAATCCAGTGCTTCGTAGCTTGTTCCCAAAATTGGAATGCCATAGCGTTCTAGTTTTTCGGCAAGTTTTAAGGCAGTTTGTCCTCCAAGCTGAACAATTACACCCTCTGGTTTTTCATTCAGAATAATATCATAAATATGTTCCCAAAAAACAGGCTCAAAATAGAGTTTGTCTGCAATATCAAAATCAGTAGAAACAGTTTCAGGATTACAATTTATCATAATCGTTTCATAACCTGCTTCTTTAGCTGCCAAAACTCCGTGAACACATGAGTAGTCAAACTCAATACCTTGTCCAATTCTATTTGGTCCTGAACCCAACACAACAATTTTTTTCTTGTCGCTGGCTACGGCTTCGTTTTCTCTCTCAAAAGTAGAGTAATAATAAGGTGTTTGTGCCTCAAATTCTGCCGAACATGTATCAACGAGTTTCCAAACTCTGTTTATGCCTAAATCGGTTCGCTTTGTATGAATTTCACTTTCCAAACAGCCTACTAAGTGTGCTATCTGACGGTCGGCAAGTCCTTTTTTCTTGGCTTTTAGAAGTAAATCATAAGGAATTGTATCTAATCTATACTTTTGAATTTCATTTTCTAGCTCTACAATTTGTTCAATCTGATGTAAGAACCATTTATCAATTCTTGTCAAATCAAAAATACGCTTCATTGGTATTCCTAGTTTGAAAGCATCATAGATTCTAAAGAGCCTATCCCACGACGGAACTTTTAGTTTTTGATGGATTTCCTCTTGACTTGTTACTTCTTTTCCATCTGCACCTAATCCATTTCTACGAATTTCTAAAGACTGACAAGCTTTTTGCAATGCTTCTTGGAAGTTACGACCAATTCCCATCGCTTCACCTACTGACTTCATTTGGAAACCCAAACGGTCGTCTGAGCCTTGAAATTTATCAAAATTCCAACGAGGTACTTTTACAATTACGTAATCAATGGCAGGCTCAAAAAAGGCTGATGTTGTACCTGTAATGGCGTTATCTAGTTCGTCTAAGTTATAACCAATGGCGAGCTTTGCAGCAATTTTGGCAATCGGATAACCTGTTGCTTTTGAAGCTAGTGCAGACGAACGAGAAACACGAGGGTTGATTTCAATAGCAATAATTTCATCGTTTTCTGGATTGACAGCAAACTGAACATTACAACCTCCTGCAAAACTACCAATACCATTCATCATCTTGATGGCTAAATTTCGCATTTCTTGATAAACTGTATCTGGAAGTGTCATGGCTGGTGCAACTGTGATAGAATCTCCTGTATGAACACCCATTGGGTCGAAGTTTTCTATCGAACAGATAATGATTACATTTCCTGCCGAGTCTCTCAAAAGCTCTAACTCAAATTCTTTCCAACCAATCACACACTGCTCAATCAAAACCTCATGTATAGGCGAAGTGTGCAAACCTCTTGAAAGACTGCTATCAAACTCTTCTTTGTCATAAACAACGCTTCCACCTGTTCCTCCGAGTGTAAAAGAAGGACGAATTACTAATGGAAAACCAATATTTTGTGCTATTTTTTTACCCTGTAAGAACGATTTTGCTGTCTGTCCTGTTGCAACTCCAACCCCCATATTTTCCATACAGGCTTTGAATTTGTCTCTATCTTCTGTTGTATCAATGGCTTCAAAATCTACACCGATGACTTTGACGTTATATTTTTCCCAAAGCCCCATATCGTTACACTCAATAGATAAATTTAATGCCGTCTGACCTCCCATAGTAGGCAAAACGGCATCAATTTCTTGTTCTCTCAAGATGGTTTCGATAGATTCTGGTGTGAGTGGCAACAGATAAACGTGGTCTGCATTGATAGGGTCGGTCATTATCGTTGCAGGATTGGAATTGATGAGTGAGACTTTTATTCCTTCTTCACGAAGCGAACGAGCTGCTTGCGAACCCGAATAATCAAACTCACAGGCTTGTCCGATAACAATAGGACCACTTCCAATAATGAGAATATGACGAATGGAATTATTTTTTGGCATGAGAACAGATGATTTGTTTCCTTTTTTAATAGTTGTATCTATAAATTGCACAAAGGTAACAGACTTTATCCTTTTTGAAAAATGAAATTTTGGGATTTGATAAATATAGAGTCAAATGACTTATATTTAGTATCTCAACCAACCTACTCAAAATATGATTTTAAGTAAATGAAGAAATTAACCCAAGGCATTACAAAAAAATAAATCAGCACTTCAGATATATAGAAATGATTATGTATAGAGTTATGGTAAGAAAAGAAACAATGTGTTGTCTTCCTTTTTAACAAAGACATTCTATCTTTTAACAAGCGCATAAAATACTAAATGAAGGAGAATTGCATAATAGAATAGAGTTGAAAACTAAATTTTACCACATAAATAGAGATGCGTAGTGTAAATGTGATTTTTTTTGAAAAAAACAAAAAAAAATAGAAGTGTAATAAGTTGTAAGTCAGTGTTTTATGAAAAATAGCAATAAATTTAGTGAAAAAAATAGAACTAAAAAGTAAGATTTAACGTATATTTGTATAAAAAAGGCAAAATCACAAGTAATATTAGCTAGTATATGTGGATTTTGTGAAAATATGTATAAGTAGGTAGTTTTATTTCTTTTGCTTTTTTGATTTTGTAGATGAATGTACTTCATTCACTGTTATTATTTTAAACTTTAATTATTTTACTTGTTTTTATGAGAAAATTATTTGTTTCTTCAATCTTGTCTTTATTATTTGTTTTTACACTATCTTCTGCACAGGCGCAATATGAACAAGGGCAACTAGATGTAAACTTAGGTGTTGGTCTTTTGCCAACCTTCTTTGGTAGTGGAACTTCTCAAGCCATCCCTCCAGTAGGACTTAGTGTAGAGTATGGAGTAACTGACAATATCAGTGTTGGTGGTTATGCAGCTTATGCTTCGACCAAAATTGATGGTTTTGATGACTGGGGATACAACTATACTATTTTAGGCGCAAGAGGTGCTTACCACTTTAATGTAAACAACGAACGTTTCGATCCTTATGTTGGAGCTTTATTGGGGTACAATATTGTTTCTTTTACAGGAGATGATGACTTCACAGGTGCTACAGCTAGTGGTTTTGCTTGGTCTGGTTTCTTAGGTGCTAGATATAGATTTACAGACAACATAGGTGTATTTGGAGAGCTTGGTTATGGTATCTCTATTTTACAATTGGGCTTGAACCTAAAATTCTAAATACTTTTTAAATAAAGTATGATTTATAAAAAACGGCTTCTTAGAAAAAAGCCGTTTTTTTTATGACAGAAATTATATATTCACTCAAAAGATGGTAACTCTATCAATGTAAATATTGAAACAAGACTAAATACTCTATGAACTACACCAAAGGAAATATTTTAGAATCTAATGCAGAAGTTATCATTAATCCTGTCAATATGGTAGGGGTGATGGGGAAAGGCTTGGCTTTGCAGTTCAAACAAAAATTTCCTTACAATTATAAGGTCTATAAAGAAGCATGTCAGAACAAAACGATTGATGTTGGAAAACTTCTTTTAGTTGATGAATCTAGTTTAGAAAGAAAGAAGTTTATAATTAATTTTCCTACTAAAAAACATTGGCGTAGTGCTTCAAAAATAGAGTATGTAGAAGAAGGTTTGAAGGATTTGGTTAAGATTATAAATGAAAATAATTTTGGAAGCATAGCCATTCCTGCTTTGGGATGTGGTTTAGGAGGACTAGATTGGGAAGATGTAAAATTATTACTAGAAAAGTATCTAAAGGAACTAGAAAATATTGAAATTATTGTTTTCGAACCAAAATAAAAACTAAACTACACCTAAAAATCGCATCATTAGAATAAGGTCAGCCTCGTAGAGCAGACCGACAAAAAGAGCAAAATAGTTGTTTTTGGGTATAAATAGCTTACAACTCATCAAAAATCATAAAAAAAACGACTTCTTTCTAAGAACAAAGCCGTTTTTTTATATCAGAAATTTCAAAAATTACGCAATCGTAATTTCGTTGTTCAAATAAACATCTTGAATAGAGTGTAAAAGTTCTACACCTTCGTTTAAAGGTTTTTGGAATGCCTTACGTCCAGAAATAAGACCTGCACCACCAGCACGCTTATTGATAACAGCCGTTTTAACTGCTTCAGCCATATCAGAAGCTCCAGAAGAAGCACCACCAGAGTTGATAAGACCAATTCTGCCCATATAACAGTTAGCTACTTGATAACGACAAAGGTCGATAGGATTTTCAGAAGAAAGGTCTGAATATACTTTCTTATGAGTTTTTGCAAAGCTAATATTATTAAAAGCTCCGTTGTTTTCAGGAAGTTTTTGCTTAATAATGTCTGCTTGGATAGTTACACCGATATGGTTTGCTTGCCCTGTAAGGTCAGCAGCTACGTGGTAATCTGTTCCGTCTTTCTTGAATGAACTATTACGAGCATAACACCAAAGAATAGTTGCCATCCCTAGTTCGTGTGCTCTTTCAAAGGCTGCAGCTACTTCTTGAATTTGACGTGTAGATTCTTCCGAACCAAAGTAGATAGTTGCTCCTACAGCTACTGCGCCTAAGTTCCACGCTTCTTCTACTGAACCAAACATCACTTGGTCAAACTTATTTGGATATGTAAGAAGTTCGTTATGATTAATCTTTACGATAAAAGGAATTTTGTGAGCATATTTTCTTGACATCAAAGCAAGGTTTCCATACGTTGTTGCAACAGCATTACAACCTCCTTCAATCGCTAGTTTTACAATGTTTTCTGGGTCAAAATAATCTGGGTTAGGTGCAAAAGATGCGCCTCCTGTGTGTTCGATACCTTGGTCAACAGGAAGAATAGAAACATACCCTGTGCCTGCCAAACGACCAGAGCCATAAAGCTGACCTAAGCTACGCAATACTTGTGGATTACGGTTTGAGTTAGCAAAGATTTTATCTACAAAATCTGGACTAGGAACGTGCAAACGTTCTTTTGAAATAGCAGGTGTAGAAAAATTGAGAAGTGTTTCAGAATCTTGACCTAAAAGTTCAGAAATACGGTCAGTAGAAAGGTTTGCTGTATGCACCATAGATATTTTTGAGGAAAAATTATAGAAAATAAATTTTTATAATCTTTGTTTTTCAAGTAAAACTAGATTTTTTTAAAAGTGCTACAAAGGTACTAATTCAAAATTACTTTTGAGTAGTTGAGCCTTCAAAATATATGCTCTTCGATAGAAAAAATACAGAAATTATAACTTATCTGTTGAGTAAGGCAAATCTTCATTGATTTTTTCTTCTATCTCTACAGGTTTTCCTACTTCTTCAACTTCATTTCTCCAACCATAAGGGTTAGTGTCTGCAGAAGCAATATGTTCATCTATTTTTCCATGTTCTACATCTTCAGTATAGCTGACTGTTCCTTGTTGCCAACGTAATAGCTTTACTTCATTTTCAAATTTTTCTTTGCTTCCCTCAAAATACTCTGCGATTAAATCTGCTTTATTTTGAGCCTCTAAGTCTTTTGTTTCGCCATTTTTATAAACGATTATAAATGTACTTGCCATAATGATAAAATTTTTGTTAGATATTATTTTATAGTTATTTAACTCAACTTATAAAAGATTTGTTTTGGTGTGATTTTTTCTATTTTTTATGTATTTGCAGTATCAAAACATTTATTTTATGCCTAATTTTATAGCCTAAATAAAAAAAAGTTTGTAAAGTATAGTAATGAGCTGCAAACAAACTTTTTCTATTACAACTAAAACTGTCTTTCCAAAACATATTATTTTCAACCCTAACTATGAAAACAAGGAAGTTTCCTCACTTACTATCTGTATTTTTTACTTTCGTTTTTTATTCGTTGTTCTTTTCTTCTATTTATGCTCAAAAGCCACAAACAACAGATTATTGCCATTTTACAGGAACAATAAATGGAAACTTGCCCATCGTAATGGATTTGATTCAAGATGGAAGAGAATATTCTGGTAGTTACTATTATAAAAAATATAATATTCCAATAAATTTGCAAGGCAAAGTAAATGATAAAGGCGAAATAGAACTTTTTTCAATGGACAATGAAGGCGAAAAAATAGAGTTTATTGTAGGAAAAATAAGCCACAATACGTTTGTGGGAAATTGGCAGAACAAAGACAAAACTAAAACGTTGTCTGTTTCATTGGTTGAAGATTATTCGAAGAGCATTCATTTTGAATTTATTTCTATAAAAGACAGCATAAAATTATTTAAAAATAGAAAAGAAACGCCTCAAGCTACTTTTTCAAGTGTGATAGTTGAGGTAAAACAAGTACCACAAGGGAGTAATCTATCCAAAATTCAAGATATTCTCAAAAAATATCAGTCGTATCAAGAAAAAGGGCAACCTATTAAATCTACTAGACAAATGCTTGAAGAGAGCAAAAAATCGTTCTTTAAAGAGTATTTGGAGGTAAATCAAGGTGCAGAGGAGGAATATTTGTATGCTGCTAACTGGGCAAATGAAAGCAAGGCAGAGGTAGTTTTTAATGATAAGCATTTTGCTACCATAGCTTTCTCAAATTATATGTATATGGGAGGAGCGCATGGAATGTTTGGTGAAACTTATCTTGTGATTGATGTGAAAAATGGAAAAGAAATCAAGCTAGATGATATTTTTGACCAACAAGCTATCGCCACACTAGAAAAGAAAATGATAAAAAAGGCATACGAATATACTGGTTTTGAGAATCCTGTTTCGTTGCAAGATGCAGGCTATTTGGTAGATAAAATAGAAGCTAGTGATAATTTTTCATTGAATGCAAAGGGAATAACATTTGTGTATCAACCTTACGAAATTGCACCGTATGCAGCAGGAATGCCCTCATTTTTATTTACTTGGGAAGAACTCAAAGACCTTGTAAAGACAGATTCTCCAGTACATTCTCTAATGCAATAAATTACGAAGGATTTTTAGTATTTTGGGATGCAGAAAAAAATATTTTATTTTAAACATCTGTCAGGAACAGGTATGCCTGTTCCCTAACAATAAAAAATATTTTTGGCAAGATAGAATTTGCTTACTGTCTTCATATTCAAAAGTCTCATCAATCGTACTACTTATGAAAAAAAATAGCTATTTCTTCATGTTTTTTATGTTAGTATTGTTTGTCTCTTGTGGCAAAACGGCTACAAATTCAGAAACTCCAAACGATACAACCACTCAAATACAAGAAACACAACAAATACAAAATGTTGCTGATGAAATCAAAAAGATTGAGTTTGAAATTTTTTCAGATAGTGGAACGGTTGAACTCGTGGCAGGAGAGGAAGGCTCGCCAGCAGCATCTTTCAAAGAGCAGATTTTGGTAGTTACAGAAGTTCCAAGTCAAACAAACCTAGAGACAATTCAAGCTGTCTTACAGAAAAAACAAGATTATTCGGGCGATGCAAAACAAGCCTTAGCCAAAAAGAAAAAAAACTATCTTGAAGGCTATATAGAGATGAACTCGGAAGAGGTAATAGGGATGTCTGCCGAATGGTATAGGGATTTACAAGTATCAGTAATTTTTAATGATAATTATTTTACAACCATTGCATTTTATTTGGATGAGTATGGAGGTGGAGCGCATCCTTATTATACAACTTCATTTATCAATTTAGATTTAAAAAATAGTAAGCAAATCAAACTTTCTGATATTTTTGATGAAAATAGCCAGACTAAGCTCAAAGATAAAATGTTAGAAAAAGCCTCTGAAATTGCTAAAAAAGAAGGTGTAAATTCATTAGAAGATTATGGCTTTTTTGTAGAAGAAATCAGTCCCACAGAAAACTTTGCTATTATTGAAAAAGGAATTGAATTTTCATATAATAGAGGCGAAATTACTCCACACGTAATGCCTTCCCCTGTATTTTTCTTTACTTGGCAGGAACTAGAAAGTATTGTAAATACAGATTCGCCTATACGTATTTTGATGAAATAAATAGTGAATGAACAAAAGCCAAATTACAGATGGAATAATTTATCTCAAAACACTTACTTTCAAACGATTTTGGAACGGTGTTTTGCTTTTGGTAAGTTATTATGTTTCCAAAATTACTAAGAAGAACTACCAAAAAGGATTTCCGATAAGTATTGCCTTTGAGCCTACTACCACCTGTAATTTGCGCTGCCCTCATTGTCCATCTGGACTTCGACAGTTTTCTCGCCCTACTGGAAATGCACAGGATGAAACGTTCAAAAAATTGCTAAATGAAGTTTCTCCTTATCTGACTTATCTGATTTTTTATTTCCAAGGAGAACCGTATATCAATAAGCATTTTTTGGATTGGGTAAAACTTGCCCATCAGAAAAATATTTATACGGCTACTTCTACCAATGCCCATTATTTGACAGAGGAAATTGCAGAAAAAACAGTTTTGTCTGGACTCTCTAGACTCATTATTTCCTTAGATGGGGCAGAACAGGAAACCTATCAAAAATATAGAATTGGAGGAAATATCGATAAAGTATGGAAGGGCATTGAAAATGTAGTTAAATACAAGAAAAAACATAAGAGCAAAACACCTTTTATTATGCTTCAATTCATTGTCTTCAAGCATAATGAACACGAAATTGAAAAAATTAAATCTATCGGAAAAGAACTAGGAATTGATAAAGTAGCCATCAAAACGGCTCAAATTTATGATTATGAAAATCAGACAGATTTTATTCCAGAAAATGGAAAATATAGTCGCTATGAAAAGCAAAGTGATAAAGTAATTCTGAAAAATGATTTAGAAAATAGCTGTTGGAAAATGTGGCATTCGTGTGTGGTTACGTGGGATGGAAAGGTAGTTCCTTGCTGTTTCGATAAAGATGCAACACATCATTTGGGAGATTTATCAACCTATTCTTTTACTGAAATTTGGCAAAATGAAACTTATTCAGCTTTTAGAAATTCATTACTGCAATCCAGAAAAGAAATAGATATTTGTCAGAATTGTACAGAAGGAACGAAGGTTTGGGCTTAGAATGGTTTCTGAAATAGTGTCATAATGTTAAAGAGTTTTCTTCAAAGATATTTAAGCTCAATACCAAAGAGTTTAACACAAGCTCAAAATTCTATATTGCACTTGTGTTAAACTTTGTATATATCAAAGTGATATTTATCTTACACGAGTTGGTGGTTGCAAACCATTTATTCTACATAATGTAATTGCAACGTTCAATGCAGTATCACATACTCCTCCTGGTTCTCCTCCACAACAATATAATGCTGTAGTGCCATTGCTGCCAGAACCACCTCCAGAGCCACCTCCATCATTACCACCTCCATCTAAAGGTATACTTCCTCCTGAAATAATAGATGCTTGCTTATTATTAATGGCAAATTTCTTGAAATTTTTTAATGTTTTCATTGTACTAAGTTTTGTAAAAAAAAAAGAATTAGACAAAATATCTTAGGTTTGTCTAATTCAAAGGTAGAAAAGTAGAATATAGGCTATCTACGATTTTATACGAACAACACAAAGAAATACATAAAGGAAGAGTTTTATTAAACGAGTGTAAAAAGACAATACTTTATTTTGTTATTCTATTCTTACCTCATCACTTTATAACATCAGCCAGAGGCTTTCAAATTGTACTAACTTGTTTATAAATAAGCTAGAGTATGTGTTTTTAATTTATTTTTTGGCAACTAGGATGTAGCAAGTGGAGGTTTAGAAAAAATATAGCTTTAATGAAATTTGGCAGTACGAAACTTACTCAGCTTTTGGAAATTTATTATTACAATCTAGCAAAGAAATAGATATTTGTCAGAATTGTATGGAAGTAACGAAAGTTTGGGCTTAGGACTAAAATAAAAACCCTAAAAGTCTTCAAAAACTTTTAGGGTTAAAGAAAAGATAATTTTTCTAAATACTACCCCATAATCTTTTTCTTCATACGCTCATACTCTTCTTCTGTAAGGATTCCCTTCGATTTTAAGTCATTGAGTTCAGCAATTTTGGCTTCTTTGAGAGCCTTTTCTTCTTCGTCTTCTTTTGTTTCTACTGGCTCTGATGGTTTCTGATTTTCACCAGATTTATTTTGAAACTGATGTTCGTATTTTCCATCTTTAGGAGCATTAGGGTCTTTCTCCATCACAGGCTCATCTTTTTTGCCTAAATCTGTTTTGACTTTTTCATCATCACCACCCATTGAGTTTTTGGCTTTTTCTCTCATCTCAGAAGCATATTCTTTGCCCTGCTCAAACTTTTCTTTGTAGAAATTCTTAAACTTTTCAGTATCAATATCAAACAAATCTCCTCCAGATTCAAAGTGTTGAATAAAAACACTTCCGATAGCATACGTAGAAGCCCCAGATAAAACTACCATTGCGCCACCTCCTAAAAATGAACCTATAATTGGAATGGTTTTGACAGCCGATGCTCCCATACGAACAAGTGTGCCTCCTGCAATCATTGAAATCAGAGATTTACCCATATTTTCGCTCATCTCAAAACCATAAAGATTCGAAACTTGCTTTAACATTTCGTATTGCATTGCCGAAACAGCAATCGTATCTAAAATCGGAATTGGAATTGCTCCCATTCCCATAGACCATAAAACGTGTTTCTGAACGATACCTTCAGCTTGAACTTTAGCTTGACTCATAATTTTGTTGTGATTGATAATTTTTTGATGAAAATTTTTATTGATGTATAATAAATTCTTAACGGAATAATTCCAAATGAAGTTTTAAATAATCTTTATTTAAACAGATTTCTATTTTCTTTCAAGTATTTTCTTCCCTGTCAAGTTGTTGTTTTAAGACCTTTAAATTAATAGAAAATAGGGCAAAAAGATAGGTTTTTTGATGGCAATATTACCAAATTCTTAAATTTAAACTTTAAGAGTTATCTTTGTAAAAACAATATTCATCAACGATTAATTAAAAGAACTAAAACAAACTTTATAAAGTATGAAAAATATTGCAGTTATTGGAGCAGGAACAATGGGAAACGGAATTGCTCACGTTTTCGCTCAAAATAATCACGAAGTAGCTCTTATCGATATTTCTGAAAGCTCACTTACAAAAGGTTTAAATACCATCAGAAAAAATCTTGACCGTCAAGTAAAAAAAGGAGTTCTGTCAGAAGATGAAAAAATAGCTACTCTTAAAAGAATCACAACTTATACAAGCCTTGAAGAAGGTGTAAAAGGAGTGGATTTGGTAGTAGAGGCAGCTACTGAAAATATGGAAATCAAGCTCAAGATTTTTGAAAACTTAGATAAAGTTTGTGATGAAAAAACAATTTTGGCAACAAATACATCTTCTATCTCTATTACTCGTATAGCTGGCGCAACCGAACGTCCAGAAAAAGTAATTGGAATGCACTTCATGAATCCAGTGCCTGTAATGAAATTGGTAGAGGTAATTCGTGGATATTCTACTTCTGATGAAATTACAAAGAGAATCATGGAAATGTCTAAAAACTTAGGCAAAATTCCAGTAGAGGTAAGTGATTATCCAGGTTTTGTAGCAAATCGTATCTTGATGCCGATGATAAATGAAGCTATTTACTCACTTTATGAAGGTGTAGCTGGTGTAGAAGAGATTGATACGGTAATGAAATTAGGAATGTCTCACCCAATGGGTCCATTACAACTCGCAGACTTTATCGGTTTGGATGTTTGTCATTCTATCTTGGAAGTATTGTTTGAAGGCTTCGGAAATCCAAAATATGCTCCTTGTCCTCTTTTAGTAAATATGGTAAATGCAGGACACAAAGGCGCAAAATCGGGTAGTGGTTTCTACGATTGGTCTAACGGAATGAAAGATTTGAAAGTAGCGAATCGTTTCAAAAAGAAAACAAATACTGCTCAAGAAGTGTAAAGAGAAACTTGTAAGGACAATGCAGGCATTGTCCTTACTCTTTTATTCAAACGTTTGCTTGTTCATTGGATAAAGGTTGAATGTTCCTATGCCTTTAGCAACTATTTTCCCTGTTTTTTTATTTTTTATATCACAAACTGTATGGACAAGGCGTTTTCCTGTATGTTCTAAGTTCGCTTCTGCAACAATTTCATCGTGCAACTTTACAGGCAGAAAGTAATTGATTTTAAACTCCACCGTGGCACATAGTTTCCCATTGGCAAATGCATAACTCAACGCAGAAGCTCCAAGCGTAGCATCCATCAGTCCAGCAATTACTCCCCCATGACAGTGTCCAGGTGCACTTTGGTGTTTTTCTACAATCTTCATTTCCGAAACAGCGTGTCCTATTTCATCTACTACCAACGACATACCATTGTCTTTTGCAAAAGCATTGAACTGATTGTAAAGTGCTATTAACTGGTCGTGGTTTTTATTTTCTGTGAAAAATTTCTGCTTTGTTTCTTTTGTATCTTCCATAGCTAGATAATTATAAATTGTTAGTGATTAGTTATGTAATGAAACTATTATTTATTATGCACGCCTACCAATTTACTAAAAAAATAGCTCAAACAGATTATGCTTGAGCTAAATTTAAGGTTATTTTTTACTTGCTTGAAAAAGTATTTGTTTTTCTTTCTGCGTAAGTGACTCATATCCAGAAGCTGAAATTTTATCTAAAATTTCATCAATCTGATTTTGTTCTTCGGTTGATTTTTTGGCTCTAGCTTGTTTCTGACGGTTCGAATCATCTGCTTTATATGAGCTTGCTCCACCTTTGTAGGCTTTCATTTTAGGTTTTCTTTTAAAGAGATTTGCAAAAAACGAGGTAACTCCTACAATCGGTTTGCTCCAGTCATTTCCTTTTCTGTATTGAACTATAAACAAATAGCCTATCAATGCGCCTCCCAAGTGTGCCATATTTCCACCTGCATTTCCACCTGCTAAGGAAACAAAAGATAAAATAATATAACCCATTGCAATCCATTTCAAACTAACTTCTCCTAATAAAAATAAATTCATTTTTACATTTGGAAGTAGTGTTCCAGCAGCTACCACCACAGCATACACTCCTGCAGATGCGCCAATAAGTACAGTACCATTTTTTAAATCTGTAAAGTAAGGAACAAAATTGAAAAGCAATAAAAAGGCTACAGCACCAGCCAAAATTCCCCAAATGTACAAGCCTAAAAAGCGATTTGAGCCAATTTCAGAAACTACAATTTGTCCGAACCAAAAGAGAACAAGCATATTAAAAACAATATGAAAAATATCTCCTATGGAATGTGCAAACCCATAAGTAAGTAGCGTCCAAGGACGAAAAGCAAGGTCTGAAATATCAGCAGGAAGAAAAAAGACTTTAGCTGTAATATCTCCCAAGATAGGAACACCACCAAATTTCGCTATAATAATTACGGTAGCTAAGAGCAGATAAACAGCTACATTTATCATAATAACTCTCATCAGCGTATTATCTGACTTGTTCCATTCGTATTTTATTCGTTCTGAAAAATCCATAATTTATATCTTTAATTCACAATTAATCACTAAAATTAATTTCTCGCCGTTGTTGGTATCTCTAGCAACGACAAAGTCAATTCCATTGCATTGGTTTATTTCCTTTTCCCCACAATTTAACCAAAATAATTCCGAAAATAAATCCTCCGATATGTGCAAAGTGAGCTACGTTATCTGTTGGGTTAGCTTGCCAAATCGCATATACTTCATAGAGAGCATACCCAAAAACAAAATACTTAGCTTTTATGGGAATAGGAGGAAAGAGTAAAACCAATTTCATATTAGCGAAAATAATTCCGAAAGCTGCCAAAATTCCGAATACTGCTCCAGATGCCCCTACAGTTGGAATATTTTTTTTGATATAAAGGATGCCATCTGCCCAGTAGGTTTTTGACTTTTCTATCATAGCTGAGTTAGTAGGGTTTTCTTCAAAGTTGGTTGCAAACCCCCTCAAACCTTCAAATCTATCATAAGCACTCTCTTCTATCATCAGAGCATTAAATTCAGCAGGAGTAGGATGTTGTTTGTATTCTATAATCCTAGCTTCCAAATCATTTACTTCCCAAGCACTAACACCTACATGAAGAACAGCTGCGCCCAAACCTGCAATAAGATATAGAGCAAGAAATTTCTTTGAGTTAAAATAAGTTTCTAACGGAGGTCCAAAAATAAAAAGAGCATACATATTTCCCAAAAGATGCCACCAACTGCCATGCAAAAACATGTGTGTAAAAATCTGATACGGAGCAAACGTTTCTGCACCAAAATATCGAAGTCCCAAAAGTTCTGTTACTTGGTCAGTTTGAAGAGGATTGTCTCCTCCAAAAATAAAATATTGTAGGGCATAAATACCAATATTTAAAATGAGCAGTATTTTTACCACAGGTGTTATTTTAGGCATATTTTTTTATTTTATTCAGACCCTAAGCATTTTCAAAATCCTTAGAGTCTTTGTTTATTTCTTACAATTATTACTCTATTTTTAGTTAAAATGTTTGGCTAACAACAACAAAATTCCATTTACAAATTCTCACTCTCATTTGCCACTTTTAGAGAATTTCTGACCATTCTACCAACTCCAAAAACTGTAATGATAGTAAGTAAAATAACTATTATTTCAGAATAAGGAAAATCTACTGTGTCTTTGTTTTCTAGTAGGCTTCTTAGCGTTTTGGCTTTTGTTCCTATGTAGATAGCAAATAGCGTTCTGGGCAGCATTCCTAGTAAAGAACCTATTAGAAACGTCTTCATTGGAAAACGAATAGTTGAAAATACTAAATTCGTTACTGCAAATGGAAGCACAGGCGAAAGCCGAACTAAGATAATAAGTCGCCAGCTCTTTTCTTTTAAAGAGCTTAGAAAACGATGTACTTTAGGTTTTTCTAAAAGATTTTTATGAAGATTTTTTCCTTCTAAAAACAATCCCAAATTATAACCTATATAGGCAGCTATCAAATAAGAAACTACCATTAGAGGTGTGGCTTCCAATCCTAAAAAATATCCTGTCAGAAATGCCATTAATGTTGTTGGCATTAGTGCAAAACCCATCAGCAAACTGACTCCCAAATATAGAAGTAGCCATTGCCAAAAACTCCACAATAGAAGCTCATTTTCAAAATACAAAAGCAATACCGTAATTCCTGTACTTGACAAAATGGGCAACATAGCTGACAAAATTACCATACCGATACTGCGAGCATATTTTTGAAAGGCTTGAAAAATAGATTTGAAAAATGGCATTTAATAGAGGGAAATAAATGAATAATGCTTGAGTTGCTAACTAAATACAGTTCGTCTATGTTTATCTAAAACGAGCTTTGTAAGAATTTTTATAATTGAAAAAATTTGTCGTACTTCAATTTTTACAAAAAGCCAATGTAACACTTAGAAAGCAAAAAAATAAGTGAGAATATATCTTCCATCATCTTCTTTCTTTAACTTAATTATGAATTCGGTTCATAAAGCAGGCTTTCTTTGCTTATTTTTTTTGCTACTGTCTCCTCATTTTTTGTATGCTCAAAAGACAGTTAATTTGGACACAAAGAAAACACTTTCACAATATATTTTCAGAACTTGGACAACAGAAAAAGGACTGCCTTCTAATGCTATCATAGATATTATTCAAGACCAAAAAGGATATATTTGGATTGCTACACACGACGGACTTGCTCGTTTTGATGGTGCAAGGTTTAATAATTATACTGTCAGAAATACTCCTATCATTCGTTCTCACGCCATACGTTCTCTTTTGGCTGATTCGAAAGGCAATGTTTGGGTGGGTACACAGAGAGGTCTTTTGAAGTATGAAGGCAACCAGTTTGTTTCTCCTTTGGAGTTTTCTATTTTAAATGAGTATAATATAGAAACTATCTATGAAGATGAAAGTGGAGTTATTTGGGTAGGAACGAGTGCAAACGGTGTTTTTTATTATCAAGATGAGCAGTTCAGACCCCTAAGAGAGCTACGTCTTTATTTACAAGGAGCAATAGGTTCTATTTTTGAAAGCAATGGAGCTATTTATTTTACCTCTATTCGTGGAGATATAGTGCGTTATCAAGATGAAAAAATCACAAGAGTGATAAGTCTTGAAGAAACAAGAGGAGTTATTTTTGCAAAAAGAACACATGCAAATATATGGGTAGGTACAGATAATGGCTTACAGCTACTAAAAGGAGATTCTTTGGTAAACTCACCCTATGAAAAAATCAATACTATAAAAGATGCTTCCGATATTTTAGAAGACCAAAATGGTTTTTATTGGATTACTTCAGAAAATGGTTTGTATCGTTTCAATACACAAACGAAAGTATTAGAACACTATTCAGAACAACAAGGTTTGCCTAGTAATATTCTTCAAAAACTATTGGTAGATAAGGAAGGAAATGTTTGGGTGGCTATGTTTAGAGGTGGACTTGCTCAAATTTTAGACGGAAAGTTTGTCAATATTAGCCCAAGCGAAGGACTTTGTTCGAATGTCATTTATTCCATCATTCAATTTACACCAGACAAATATTTAGTAGCTGGAGAGAGCGATTCTATTTCTATTATCTATAGAAATACGGTCAGAAATGCTCGCCTTCCTTTACAGCTCCCCAGTCAGCGCATTCGACACATGTTATTTGATGCAGATTCTAGCTTGTGGATTAGTACGTATGGAGGACTAGTCAAAATCAAAAGAAATGATGAGTATAAAATATATGGAGAAAAAGATGGGTTGTCAGATGACCGTATCAGAATGACCTACCAAACAAAAGATTCTACAGTTTGGGTGGGAACACGTAGAGCAGGGCTTTTTTATTTGACAAAAGCAGATACATTTAAAAATATAACAGCCAATTTAGCCTCTGAAGTTGTTATGAGTATAGGAGAAGATAAAAATGGACGGCTGATTGTCGGTACAAAAAGAGGAATTAGCTTTTTTGAAAATGAAGAAATCGTAAAGCAGTTTTGGACACGAAATGGACTAGCTAGTAATATTATCTTTTCGATTTATGTAGATGACAACAACATAATTTGGCTAGGAACAGATTCGGGACTGACACGAATAGAAAATGAAGAAATAACAAACTATGATGCAAATTCTGGACTTTGTGAAGGAACTGTCTTTGATATTTTACCTGATGAGGAAGGATATTTTTGGCTACCTTGTAACAATGGTACAATGCGAATAGCCAAAGCACAACTCAATGATTTTGCTCATCAGAAAATAGCATCTGTAGATTGTCGTTTTTTTAATAGAACAGATGGAATGAAAAGCGACCAAATGGTCGGAACGGGCAAAGGTTTAGTAGATAAACAAGGCAATATTTGGTTTCCCACATACAGTGGAGTGGTTTATATCAATCCAAAGGATGTCTCTAAGAAACAAAATCCTTCTGCTCCTATTTTTGAAAGAATAGAAGTTGATGGTAATACCATTGTTAATTTTGATAAAGACATTGTTTTAGGGGCAGGAACACAACATCTTACTGTTTTTTTTACTGCTTTTGATTATAAAAATGCCCTATCAGTAGATTTTAAATACCGTCTTGTTCCATTTGACAAAGAATGGATTTATGCTTCCAATCAGCGTAGTGCAACCTATACTAATCTAGCTCCAAATGAGTATCGTTTTGAAGTAATAACAAGAAAAGGAGATGGAAGTTGGGATGAGGAAAATTCATCAATACTTCGTTTTGAAATAGAACCTCACTGGTATCAACGTTTAGTTTTTCAAGTGGGTAGTGTTTTGGGAGTAATTTTGCTTTTTCTTTTGATTTATTATTTGAGAAATCTGCAATACCGACGCAATCAGATTTATTTGGAAAGAGAAGTGTCTAACCGTACAGAAGAAATTGTAAAGCAAAAATCACAACTTCAATCTCAAAAAGAAGAACTACAAAATACTGTTCAGAGACTCAACGAGACACAAACTCAACTGGTACAATCAGAAAAAATGGCAAGTTTGGGGCAGCTTACAGCAGGTATTGCCCACGAGATAAACAACCCTATAAATTTTGTCTATGCAGGTGTAGATGCCTTACAAGTTACTTTAGATGAACTTATGGAGCTAATGAAACTTTATGAAGAGTACGAACAACTTAACAATGAAGAGCAAAAACAACAAAAAATAAATGAAATCTTAGAGCTAAAAGAAGATATTGAATTTGAAGACCTCAAAGAAGATGCAAACCAACTTGTAAAAGACATACGATATGGCGCACACCGAACAAGCGAAATTGTAAAAGGATTGCGTACTTTTTCTAGGTTAGACGATGCAGAACTAAGTTGGGCAGATTTGCACGAAAACCTTGTAGCTACACTTGTTATTTTGCGTCCACAGTACAAAGACCACATTGAGATTGTTAGGGATTTTTCTGATGAAATTTCACAGGTAGAATGTTTTCCAGGTAAGCTCAATCAAGTGTTTACCAACATTATTGCCAATGCTATTCAAGCCATAGACGAAAAGCGAGAAAAAGAAGGAATACAATTACCTCAAAAAGACCAAATTGTTATTTGTACGAAAAAAATACCTAAGCAATACTCTCCCTTAAACATGGAAACAGCAAGAGTTTCTATCCAAGACTCTGGGGGAGGAATGAGTGAGAATACAAAACAAAAGATTTTTGAACCGTTCTTCACAACAAAAGGAGTAGGAAAAGGAACAGGATTAGGACTTTCTATTAGTTTTGGCTTAATAGAAAAACATCAAGGAAAGGTAGAAGTAGAAAGCGAAGAAGGCAAAGGAACAACTTTTATAATCTACTTACCGATAGAGAGAACTGAACCTATTGAAGAGTAAAAAAGCCTATAAGAAATACATCTCATAGGCTTTCAAGTTTTTAGAAAAATACCTTGAAAATTATACTGTCAAATGACCTTCAATCCCAGTTTCTAGCTTTTCTCCTGTCATGGCAGAAGCCACAATTTTTACCATTGATATGATTTTTCCATCCTTAGTATCCCAGTAATAAGCATCTTCTGGAAATACCTCAATGATTGTCAAATTAGGGTCGTCTTTTCCATTAGGAAACCATGCTTTTGCGAGTGGCTCCCAAATTTTTTCTATTTTTTCTCTATTTTTTGAAATAGTTGCCTTACCATAAACACTCAAAAATTCGTTGTCTGAAACGTTGGAAAATGTCAGTTGAACTCTTGGGTCTAATAATATTTTCTCATTGTGGTCGGAATTGGCTGCACTTAAAAATAAAATATGCCCTTCGTCTGAAACTTCTTGTGCTGTCATTGGACATACTGAAAAAGGCGTTTCTGAAAGGTGAGTAGCAAACATACAGATTCTTTGGTTCTTTACCATCTCTTGCATTTTACTGATAGCTTCTTTTCCAATTATATTCTTTGTGTCTGACATAAAAATGTATTTAGTTTAAAAAATGTATATAAAAAAATGCTTTATAACTTGAAGTGAAATTCAAGTAATAGTCGTGTTGTGTATCAATAAATAAACACTTCTGAATTTGAAAAGTTTTGTTTTTTTCAAAATCTTGTAAGTAAAAAAGTTTTTCTAAACAGTTTTTAAGAGATTTCGTTGAATTAAAGTATCAACTTTAGAAGTTCTCAAATTATTTTTTTACCTTTTATTTTTTAATCAAATCTGTCAGTAAATTTGCTATACAGTCTAGCTGATAAAAAACAAATCACAAACTACATCTCAAGTAAACTCTGTTTTTTTGAGACCTGCGAATTGAAATTTTTATCACCAATTCGCTAAATTCATTTTTAACCTAATCCGTATTTTTTAATTCAATCAAAACCCTATTTTTTGTTATGCAAAAGAACAAATCGATTCGCAAATGGTATTTCCGTCTAAGTTTTTATCTTATGATTCTTTTAGGAATGGGAACTACCCTAACTACTACAAGCTGTAAGAACAAGAAAAAAATTGCAGCTGAGCAGGCAGCAGCAGAAAAAAAACTTAAAATCGAAAAAGCAACTTCAGATTTGCAAGCTGTCTTGAATGACACAAATATGTCAGCAGATGAGCGTCAGAAAAGAATTGACCAAATCAAGGCAATGAATATCGACGACCCAACAGTTAAAGACCTTATCGCACAAGCAGAGCAAAGCGTAAGAGAGCAGCGCATTAGAGAAGAAGAAGAACGTAAGAGAAAAGAGGCAGAAGCCGAAGCAGACAAAAAGAGCAAAACCATCAAAGATTTCTTTGCTGATATTGCTAATGCAAGTGATGCCAATGCAGCTAACAACTCTATAAAAGAAGCTCTAAAACTTTTTACTTCTCCACAAGCTCCAGTCTTGATTATCATTGCCGAAGAAGGTGGTGAGAAAGATTACGACGAACCTACAACAGCCGAAAAATACCTCAACTACGTAAAAGACCAAAAGAAAATGAACCACAAAGTAGTTAGTATTGGTACAGATGCAAATGGCAAAATCAAACTTTTAGAACTAAGTAACTAAACCAACAGATAATGGATAATGAAAAGAACTGGCATAGTTTTTTGATTTATCCATTGTTGAAACTAAAAGTGTACACTTTTTAAACTCAAAAATATTTTTCAATTCCTTATTTTTAAATACAATGAAAAACATACATAAATTTCTATTTTCTTTCTTGTTTGTCTTTGCTTTTATGGCTTCAAGTTCTGTTTTTGCTCAAACGAATGCAGACCTTAGCCCTACTCGTAAGCGTGCTATTGATTCGCTTGCCCTTGAAAAAGTAAAAGATTTGAGTCGCTATATTTCTATTATTGGAAACAAGCAAACTCAATATTCTGAGGCAATGCGTGTTATTGAGCGTGCGATGGAGCTTTTCTCTGATGGCGCAGAAATGGGCGTTTCGTCTGTCAATTCTAAAGCAATTCGTTATTACGGTGTTCGCAAATACTTTGACCGTCTGATGGCTCTCAACTACGACCAAGTAGAAATCGACTGGTTCAATATTCAATATATTTCTGACCTAGAAAAACAACCTGACGGACGTTATGTAGGCGTAATTACTATTTTCCAACGCTTTCAAGGTAAATCTGCTGATGGTTTGGTTCAGTATTCTGACGTAACTAAAAAAGATATTACTGTTTATGTAGAACGTAAAAAGACAGTGATTGCAGGTCGTGAAATCGGCTTCTGGGACGTTCTTTTAGGTGATGTTCGTGTAAGCGAAACAAGAAGAAACTAAGCCTTTTTAATTACGAATTACGAATGAATCAATTACGAATTTTATTCTTGTTACTGACATTCGTAATTCGTTTTTTATTTTTTAATAATAGCTACTTTTATATCAACTTGTAATTGAATTATTGTAATCTCTATTTAATCTATCTTGTTGGTTGAATGCTTATTTGACTTTATTGTATTTCAATTAGCTTTGCTGCTTTAGCAAGTCATAATTTTTAATTCGTAATTGACTAATGATTTTGATACGTATTTTTTCAACTTTATTTTTGGCAATCATTTTTTTGTTGCCTTTTTCTGCTTCTGCCCAAATAGGAAATTATTTAGGCGACGAATCAGATTTGTATGCTGCTACAAAACAAATGAACCAGTTTTTTAGGCGTTTCAATCATGAAGAAGACAAACTGGGAAATAAGTTTGACCCAAGCAGTAAACAGTTTCGTAATAATTCAGATAGAAAAGATTATATCAATATTCTTTTTGATGGACAAAATAAAGCTGTTCCCCAAGCTGTCAAAGATGATTTTGTCAATCAAGTTACCAACTCTGCAAACCCTACCTTTTTAGAGTTTCATGGAGGAGAATGGTTTGCTGAAGTAACTACTCGCTTTCTTTATGAAGGCAGAGAACAAGACCTTACACTTTTTATGAAGTTGCAAGAAGAAAAAGTGGGTTCGAAGTGGGTTATTAGTAATGTTTATTTTGAGCCTTTTGCTAAAATTATGGGGAAAGATGTACAAGACCCCAACAAGTTTTTGCACCCTTTGAGCCACGAACTAGAATTTATGAATCTAAGAAAGATTTTTGATGAACCACAAGAGCGCAAAGAAGTAAAAAATTATGTAGAAGCAAATCATAAAACAGATTATGTAACTTTGTTTCTCTACGAAGTGGCTCGTAATTCGCTACAATTTCGAACAGTTACAAATGTAAAGTTTCACTTTTTTCAAATCAATAATTGGTATTTTGAAGTTTCTCGCTTCAACCGTGGAGGGTACAATAATGGTTGGCTGATTTCAAATTTGGCTCGCCTTACTCCAGATAATAAAGATGTTTTGTTAAATTATATTTATTCTAATGGTAATTAATTTCCGTCCCTTTCTGTTATGCCTACTTTTGGCATTCTCTACTACTACACTTTTTGCCCAAAAAAATAATGGCAAAAACGAAAAAGACAAAAAACAAGACGAACTCTCGCCTGAGAAACTAGAAGAATATGAAGGGCGTGTACGTTCTCTGATTTCTTTTATGCAATTTATGTACAATACGGTGGGCGAAGCAGAATCGTCTGTTCGTGATAAAGAAACTATCATTAATCAGAGCTTTCTCAAAATTTTTAAAGATAGAGATGTTCAGATTGAAGATGATTTGATTGCAAAACGTGATTTATGGGTCAATAAAAATGTACAATCGTATCTGAAAGACATTGATTTTTTCTATAAAAATATAAGTTTCAAATATGAAGTTTCTAGCATTGCTCACAGAGTGGCGCCAGATGGTACTATCTTTTTTACAGCAACAGCTAATCGAACACTAGAAGGAACAAATATTAAGGGCGAACAAATCAAAAATAATCTTCCTCGCTATATCGAAATGAGTTATGACCCAGAAGAACAAGATTTAAAAATTATTAGTGTTTATACGAGCCAAGCCAATGAAACAGAAGTTTTGCGCAGCTGGTGGAACGAACTTCCTGCTGAGTGGCTTGCTGTATTTAGCAATTATGTAACCATTCCAGTAGGTGATTCTATCAGTAATAGCCAGCTTCATTCTATTGTCGGAATGGAAGTTTTGGATATTAGTGGAAATCCAACTATTAAAGATATTCAGCCAGTAAGCCGTCTGATGAAACTCAAAACATTTAAGTGTGCTAATACATCAGTTTCCAATCTTTTCCCTCTTCGAAGTATTACCAATTTAGAGGTTTTAGATGCTTCCAGTACGCCAGTTCAAGACCTTTTGGCTCTTACGTATGCGACAAACCTAAGAGAACTCAATATTTCAAATACAAAAGTAAGTGAGATAAAAACACTTGAATATTTGACCAATTTGGAGCGTTTAGATATTTCAATTACTGGAGTAAATTCGTTAGAAGCATTGGGAAATGTGGAGGGAAGTACACTCAAAGAATTAAAAATGTCTAAGACAAAAGTAACTAATCTTGAACCACTTAAAAACAGTTCAGAGTTACAGTTCTTGGAAAGTTCTTTTACGCCCATCACATCTGTAGCAGCTCTTTCAGAAACTAAGCAGTTAGAACGATTGGATATTTCCAATACAAATGTAGGTAGCCTTGAGCCACTCTCTAAGTTAGAAAATTTGCGTGTTTTGTATGCCAACAATACCAAAATTTCTAGCTTGAAGCCTCTTGTTGCTATTAAGAATTTGGAAAGAGTCTATTGTGATAATACAGGTGTGAAATTAGGACAAGCACAAGAACTGACGAAAGCAAAATCTAATGTTTTGGTAGTCTATGAGTCGGAAGCTCTACAAAATTGGTGGAAAAATCTGTCATTAGACTGGAAAGAAGTATTCAAAACAGCGAGTAAATTAAGCTCGCCAAATCCGACTAAGGAAGAACTTGCTGCACTTTCAAGCATTACAAAAATTGAAGCGAAAGGAACATCTATAAAAACGGTTGAGCCACTTCGTATTTTTGAAGGTTTAAAGGAAATTAATATCAGCCGAACAGGAGTTTCGGACATTACTGCGCTTCGTGATTTGAGAGCTTTAGAAGTTTTGGAAGCTAATAACACTAAAATTTCAGATGTTTCTCCTCTGCAAAACCTAGACAAGCTCAAAAAACTAGATATTGAAAAAACGTCTGTTAATGATATTTCTACATTACAAAATCTTACAAACTTAGAGTTTATTTATGCTGATGGAGCTGCAATAAAAGATGAATCTGTGGCAACTTATCTCAATAAAAATCCTTCTACGGTAGTAATTTATAAGACAGTTACGCTGAATAATTGGTGGGCTGGACTTTCTGAAAGTTGGAAAAAAGCTCTAGCAAGCCATGTGAAAGTGGAAGGAGAACCAAACAAGGAAAACTTGCACGCCATGATTTATTTGGAATCTATTAATTTGGATGGAATAAATGCTATTAATGATTTGCAGCCATTACAGATGTGTGTGCGACTAAGAGAACTTAGTTTTGTGCGTACAAGTGTGAGTAATCTTTCTCCTATAAGAAATATTCAGACACTACGAATTTTACGTTTTTCAGAAACACCAGTTTCTAATCTTGAACCTATTACACCACTTAGAGATTTGGAACAGCTAGTTTTTGAAAATACACCCGTAGAAAGTCTTGAGCCTATGGGAGCATTCAAAAAACTCAAACGCCTCAACTGTGCAGGTACACAAATCAGAACTATAAAATGCCTTGCTCCTTTGCGTGAGCTTACAGAACTTTCTTGTAACACTACAAAACTTCGTAACCTCAAAGGCTTGGAAGATATGAGGAAATTAGAAATATTGCGTTGTTACAATACCAAAATTTCTAGCCGAAAAGTAGATGATTTTAAAAGTGAGCATCCACGCTGTGAAGTAGTTTATTATTAGAATTTTTATGTAGTGAAATCAAAAATCCTTATTCAATTTTTTATATTTGAGTAAGGATTTTTTTAATTGCCAAAACCATTTTTATTAAAATTCCGTTAATCCAACCAATAGAAATTGTATTTTTGACACTAAGTTAAATTTGACCTAAAAAGCCACTGTCGGTATCTCCACCAACAATAAAAACATATTTCCTATGAAATTACTAAAAGTAGCCTGTGCTGTTCTGAATCAGACTCCAATGCACTGGGAGAAAAATAAGCGAAATATTTTGCAAGCCATACAAGAAGCAAAAGCAAGAGAAGTAAGTGTACTTTGTTTGCCCGAACTTTGTATCTCTGGCTATGGCTGTGAAGATATGTTTTATTCGCCTAATGTTTTGGAACAGTCTGTTCGTGTTTTGTATGAAGTTTTGCCTCATACAAAAGGGATTATCACTTGCTTAGGATTGCCAATAATGTATCAGAATCGTACCTTCAATGCTTGTGCGCTTTTAGTTGATGGAAAAATTGCTGGTTTTGTAGCCAAACGGTTTTTGGCAGGAAACGGGATTCATTACGAACCTCGTTGGTTTACACCGTGGGTGGCTGATAAGCACATCAATCTAACACTTCAAAACCCAATTACAAAAGAAAATGAAAGCTATCTTTTTGGAGATATTTATTTTGAAGTAGGAGGAATAAAAATTGGCTTTGAAATTTGTGAAGATGCTTGGGTAGCACACCGTCCAGGGCGAGCTTTATCAAACTATGGTGTAGATGTGATTATGAATCCATCGGCTTCGCATTTTGCTTTCAATAAAATTAATGTTCGGAAGCGTTTTGTATTGGAAGGTTCTCGTGCTTTTGGAGTAGCTTATTTATATGCAAATCTTTTAGGAAATGAAGCAGGGAGAGCCATTTATGACGGAGGAACAATCATTGCTTCGGCTGGAGAAATTGCCAATATCGGACAAAGACTTAGTTTCCATGATGTTTTGGTTACCAGTGCAGTCATAGATATTAATGCCAACCGAATTGCACAATCACAAGCAAGTATGAATTTTGATTTGCCAAATACACAAGAAAATAAAATTACATTAGATTATTCTTTCCCTAACATTGACCCAGAGCCTTATGACCCTAGCGAATCTAAATGGGAGTATAGTAATTTCATTCAAGAAGAAGAATTTACACGAGCTTTAGCATTAGGGCTTTTTGATTATCTGCGAAAAAGTCGTTCTCGTGGGTTTGTGGTGTCGCTTTCTGGTGGAGCAGATTCGGCAGCTGTGGCGTGTTGTGTGTATTTGCTTGTAAAACTAGGAATTGAAAATATTGGCTTGGAAGAGTTTAAAAAGAAGCTCTATTACATTTCATCTATTCAAGATTTACAATCAGTAGATGAAATTGCTAAACAACTTCTGCTTACAGCCTACCAACCGACAGAAAACAGTTCAGATACAACCCAAAATGCAGCCGAAAAATTAGCTCAAGCCTTAAATGCTACCCATTTCACCTTTAATATCAATGAAGTGGTAAAAGAATACCACAAAATTGTAGAGCAAGGTTTGGAACGTGAGCTTTCTTGGAAAACGGATGATATTGCCCTTCAAAATATTCAAGCTCGGGTTCGTGCGCCTTCGGTTTGGATGTTGGCGAATATTTATAATGCACTTTTACTTTCTACTAGCAACCGTTCGGAAGCTGCCGTAGGATATGCCACCATGGATGGCGACACGAGTGGAGGACTGAGTCCGATTGCTGGAATTGATAAATTTTTCTTAAGAAATTGGCTCAAATGGCTAGAAACAAAAGGCGTCTTGACGTGGAATGAAAATGAAGAAGCTCATTATTTTAAAATAGAAAATCTCAAATACATCAATGAGCAGCAACCCACAGCCGAACTTCGTCCACTAGAAAACAAACAAACTGATGAAGACGACTTAATGCCTTATGATTTATTAGATGCTATTGAGGAGGCTGCCATCAGAGATAAAAAATCTCCTGCCGATTGTTTGAAACTCATGAAAACTAAATTTAAACAATACGATGAGCAAAAATTAAAAGAATGGACAATCAAATTCTTTAGACTGTGGAGTAGAAACCAATGGAAACGAGAACGCTATGCGCCATCATTTCATTTAGATGACAAAAACCTTGACCCAAAAACGTGGTGTCGTTTTCCAATTCTCTCTAGTGGATTTGAATATGAGTTGGAGCAGTTGTAGAAAATACCTATATTAGCAGTCTGTTAGATTATTCATAACATAGCATCTGCGTCTTTCCAAAAAGACCACATTGGTTAGCCATTACCAAACCATTAAAATAATCTTTTTTTGATGTGCAGATGTTTATGCTCTTTTTTCTATAATTTTTCAATCGAAAATTAGTCGTTTTTCTCTCGCTTATAAAACAGAGAATTATGACAAGGGTAAATTTATGAATAATAAACAACTGATAAGTAAGCAACTAGAAGACTTTTATAACAAAGCCTCAGAAGAAACTCGCCTTGAAAAGGGAATGGGTATTTTCGAATTTGAACGAGTTAGGTTTCTAATAGAAAAATACCTTCCTAACAAGTCAATAAAAATAGTAGATGTAGGTGGAGGAACAGGAAAATATGCTGAATGGCTTTCTAAAAAAGGACATGAGGTTCACATGGTAGAGCCGATTCCCAAACATTTAAGAATAGCAAAACAAAGAGCTAGTAGGCTGAAAAATAAATTTTCCGTTTATAAAAGTGAAGCAACACAATTAGACTTCCCAACAGGTTTTGCAGATGTTGTAATTCTGCATGGCCCTCTGTATCACCTACAAAAAAAAGAGGAACGAGAAAAAGCTATACAAGAAGCCAAACGTATCTCCAAAAACAACGGAATTATAATCGGTTTTGCTATTAATCACACAGCATCAACTTTAGTAGGACTTCTGAATGGACTGCTTCATAAAAGAGCCTTTTTTGAAATGTGTAAGGAAGAACTCACTAATGGAATCCATAATCCTCCAGCAGATTTTCCTTGGCTTTTGACAGAAGCATTTTATCATACACCTAACCTTCTTAAAGAAGAATTCGTAAGCGAAGGACTTAATTTTCTAGATATGTACGCTGTTGAGGGAATGATTTGGTTAGATAAAAATTTCTTTTCTAATCTTGGTAAGACAGATACTAGAAAAACTCTTATGGAACTTCTACATCTTACTGAAAATAATTTTGAACTCCTATCTTTTAGTCCACATATAATGATAGCCACTCAAAAATAAATCACAAAAATAGAAAATAAAGAAAAATACTATCAAGCGTTAAAACTCAATAAAGGAAAACTAAATGAAATTGACCTTGGAGAAACACTAGGGTTTGATGAAGCTGAAACTAGAAAAATCATAGCAAGGCTTTTGTCGGAACATAAAATTGAATATAATGCAGAAAATAACTGCGACTACAGGGTCTTGAAACGTAAATAGAACAGATATATTTGTTTTTATATTTAGAGTGTGAACTAATAAAGTGTCACTTTCTACTTCTCCTTAGTGGGTTTGAGTATGAATTGGAGCAGTTGTAGAAATTGTGTTTTTAAGTATAAGCGAAACAATATTTAATCTTTTAAAATGAAAAAGTCTTCTTTAGAGTTACAAACTTATATTTCATCGTATTTTGGTATTAATCAAGCTCAAAGTCTTGAAAAAGTAAGTGATTTGTTTGAAAAAGTAGAACTTAGAAAAGGAGACTTTTTTCTTAGAGAAAATCAACATTGTAATACGCTCTGTTTTATCAAGAACGGTTTATTAAGAATTTATGCCCTCAAAGATGATAGAGAAGTTACACAATGGATTTCCACTAAAGGCTATTTTGTAACAGATATTTCATTTTTCAAATTGGAAGGAAAGTCTCGCTGGAATATACAGGCTTTAGTAAATACAGATATTTATCTGATCACAAAAAGGAAATACAAAATGATTGAAACTATTGAGCCCAAATGGTTTGAATTTGAAAAAATGTTTATTGTCAAATGCTTTGAAATATTAGAAAATAGAGTGTATAGTCATCTTTCTATGAGTGCAGAAGAAAGGTATAATGCATATTTCAAAATGAATCAAGAAGTTTTTAATCAAGTTCCATTGCAATACATTGCGTCTCTTTTAGGAATGAGTCCAGAAACGTTAAGCAGAATTAGAAGAAAACAACTGGAGGTTTAGCTTATCATACAAAATGTATGAAAATATTTTCTTGATATAGGTCAAGAAGTAGATTGATAAGAAACTTGATATTTGTATTGTTCAAATATCATTTAAATCAATACTCAATTATGGCTTATCAAATTCAGACTTCTATCAATATTCAAAGTACACCTCAAAAAATTTGGTCAATTCTGACAGACTTTAAAAATTATCCAAATTGGAATCCATTTATAAAATCTATAGAAGGAACGCCAAAAGTAGGAAATAAAATAATAGCTAAAATTCAACCTCCTAATTCTAATTTAATGAGTTTTACACCAAAGGTTCTTGTTTTTGATGAAAATAAAGAATTTGTTTGGTTAGGACATTTATTATTTAAAGGTTTGTTTGATGGAGAACACCGTTTTAAGCTCATCGATAATCAAGATGGTACAACTACATTTGTTCAAAGTGAAAACTTCAAAGGCTTATTTGTTCCTATTTTCAAAAGTCAGCTAGACAAAAATACACGAACTGGTTTTGAACTGATGAATCAAAAACTAAAAGAATTAGCTGAAAACGAATAAAATAACAATAGGATTAAAACATAAAACTTAATTTTGTAATTAGGTAGAAAACAATAGACCATTTTTACAGAATTAAGTTATATTTTAATGAGAAAAGCAGCCATTATCGGAGCAGGAATTGCAGGAATAGGAACAGCCATTCATTTAGCCAACAAAGGATATAAAGTAGAAGTTTTTGAAGCCAATAGCTACGCAGGAGGAAAATTATCAGAGTTTTGGAAAGATGGATTTCGTTACGATGCTGGACCTTCTCTTTTTACGCTGCCAGAACGAGTAGAAGAGCTGATTTTGAAGTCTGGAAAAAAAGTAGAAGATTATTTTTCTTATGAAAAACTAGACACTATCAATAAATATTTTTGGGAAGATGGCACAAAACTAGAAGCTAGTGCAGATATAGAAGAGTTTGCAAAGCAGTTAGAAGAAAAAATTGGTGAACCCAAAGAAAACGTATTGCAATTCCTCAAAAACAGTAAAGAAAAATATGATTTGACGGCAGACCTTTTTCTCACTCGCTCGCTTCACAAAGCAGAAACTTTTTTTAATAAAACTGCCCTTAAAGCCGTCTCACAGATTTGGAAATTAGAGCTTTTCAAGACGATGAATGAAGCAAATCGTTCTAAGTTTGAGAAAGAAAAAACCATTCAACTTTTCAATCGTTATGCAACCTACAACGGTTCTTCGCCGTATGTTGCTCCTGCACTTCTCAATGTAATTCCTCATTTAGAGTTTAACAAAGGTGCATTTTTGCCCACTGGTGGAATGTATGATATTACAAAAAGTCTTGTGAAGCTAGGGCAAGATTTGGGAGTGAAATATCATTTCAATAAAAAAGTAGAGGAAATTCTGATTGATAAATCAAATAATAAAGTAACAGGTATAAAAGTAAAAGATTCTAAATCCGAAAATGTAAATTCTGAAAACTTAGATTTTGATGTAGTGGTTTCGAATATGGATATTGTTCATACTTACAGGAAGTTATTACCAAACGAAAAAGCACCAGAGTTTCTATTACAACAGCAAAAATCTTCTTCTGCCCTTATTTTTTACTGGGGAATGAATGCCGAGTATAAAGAACTAGATTTACACAATATTTTCTTTACTAAAGATTACAAAAAAGAGTTTAATGCCCTTTTTCGTGGTAAAACACTCTATCAAGACCCAACTATTTACATTTTTATTTCCTCTAAGCATATCAAAACAGATGCTCCAAAAGACTGTGAAAACTGGTTTGTTATGATAAATGCACCCCACAATGACGGCTCGCAAGACTGGGATAGTTTGATAGAAAAAGCAAAGCAAGATATTATCAAAAAGCTAGAGCGCATTTTGATGCGAAATGTTGAAGAAAATATCATTTCAGAATCTATATTAGACCCACGAAAAATCGAACTCAGAACATCGTCTTTGGGAGGTTCATTGTATGGAAATAGTAGTAATAATCGTTATGCTGCTTTTCTTCGCCATGCTAATTTTTCCAAAACAAAAGGACTTTATTTTTGTGGTGGAAGTGTACACCCAGGTGGAGGAATTCCTCTTGCTTTATCTTCTGCCAAAATCGTAGGAGAGATGATTGAAGCAGTCTAAAGTTTTATTACTTGCCTAATAAATTGTATATTTATAGTATTAGAACTAAATAATATTTTTGATAAATGGTTTGTTATTATGGTTTTGTATGAAGTGGAGAATGCTTTTTTGTTTTATGATAGGCAGTATGATATGATTTCTTTTAAATGGTTAGGAGCTGTAAGTGATGAAGAGTACCGAACAGCTGTAAAAATTGCTTATGAAAAAACAGTAGAATTTGAAGTTACTCGCTGGCTAACTGATACAAGGGAAGGAAAAGTAGTTTCGGTTGAGGCACAACAATGGATGCTAAAAGAGTTTATTCCTAATTATATTGCAAAAAGCCCACTTCGAAGAGTTGCCTTTTTAGTTTCTAAAGATATTTTTAGACAAGAATACATTGATAAAGTCAAACAGTCGTTTGATAACTATCAAATAGAAGTTTTTGAAGACCCTAAAAAAGCAAAAAAATGGCTAACCAAAATGTACAGCAAAAAAGAAGATATAGAAAATGAATTGAGAAGACAAGCCAACTCATAATCCTCAAGAAATGTCAAAAACTAATATTAACCCATCCACCAATCGCCGAGATTTTCTAAAAAAAGGCTCATTAGCAGCAGCAGCACTTTTAGCTGGAGGCTTTTCAGCGTGTTCTTCTGAAAATAAAAAAGAAGAGCAAAAATCAGATGTTCCCATTACGTCAGATGAAGTTTTTGAGTGGCAAGCCACTACTACTTGGCCTCCAAATTTTCCTGTTTTGGGAGAAGGAGTACTAAAGATGGCAAAAGAAATAGAAATTCTTTCTGCTGGAAGATTAAAAATTACCGTTTTTGGTGGTGGAGAGCTTGTTCCTCCTTTGGAAGCTTTTGAAGCTGTTTCATTGGGAGGTGTCCAGATGGCACATGGAGCGTCCTATTATTGGGCGGGGCGTTTGCCATCATCTTCATTTTTTACGGCTGTTCCCTTCGGAATGAATGCCCAACAGATGAGTGCGTGGCTTTTTTATGGTGGTGGTTTAGAGCTTTGGAGAGAACTTTACGAACCTTACAATTTGATTCCTTTTCCGTGTGGGAATACAGGTGTTCAGATGGGAGGGTGGTTCAATAAAGAAATCAATACGCCAGAAGATTTGAAAGGATTAAAAATGAGAATACCGGGCTTAGGAGGAAAAGTAATTTCTGCTGCTGGTGGTTCGGCTGTTACAGTAGCTGGGGGTGAACTTTATACAAGTTTAGAACGTGGTGTAGTAGATGCAGCCGAATGGATAGGACCTTATCACGACTACAACATGGGTTTTCATCGTGTTTCGAAATATTATTACTATCCAGGGTGGCACGAACCAGGGTCTGTTTTAGAACTTATTGTGAATAAAGAAGCCTTTGGGAAACTACCTTTAGACTTACAGGAAATCGTCAAAACAGCAGCATTAAAATATAATTCCTTGATTTTATCAGAATTTGAAGCTAAAAATAATTTTTATCTACAAAAAATATTGAAAGAAGCTCCAAATGTACAATTAAAGCAATTTCCAAAAGAAGTTTTAGATGTCTTGAGAGAAAAAACAACTGATATTTTAGATGAAATTGCTTCTAACGATGAGTTTACTGGGCGTGTCTATGAGAGCTTTAAGACTTTCAAGAAGCAGGTCAAAAAGTGGGGAGAGGTTTCAGAACAGTCTATTGTTGATTTTTTGTAGAAGTTGATGTAGCACGCTCTAAAGAGTGGAAAATTATAGCGCATCAGAGAAATTAATTATACAAAAACAAAATCATGGCAAAAAAACAAAAACCACTAAAAAGAACTCCATTAAAGAAAAAAGAATACAACCCAGAAGATTTTAAAAATAAAGAATATAAGACGAAGAAATATAAAAAGAAAGAGTACAAAATAAAAGATTACAGAGAACTCAAAAAGCGAGAACCCAAGCCTTTCGTACAACTCACACCCAAAGAAGCTTTCTTAAAATTAGCTGCCTTTTGTGCCTATCAAGAGCGTTGTCATAAAGAAATCTACGAAAAACTGGCAGAATGGAAAATCGATGAAGGTGACCATTATGCTATCATAACACTTTTAGAAGAAGAAAACTTTTTGAGTGAAAAGCGTTTTGCAGAATCGTATGTGAGAGGGAAATTTAATTATAAAAAGTGGGGACGAAAAAAAATTAGATATGGATTAGTACAAAAAGATATTTCAGAAAAAGTAATTAGTGATGCCCTAGCTTCTGAAATTGATAAGCAAGAATATTTTTCTGTTTTGTATGAGCTTTTAGAAAAAAAATGGTCAGATTTGCTAGAAAAAGAAGACGATGCTTATAAAAGAAAAGTAAAAGCGACGAATTATGGACTACAAAAAGGTTATGAAGCAGGACTCATCAGAGAAATTCTTAGTGATTTTTAAAGCAGTAGCTTTCAACTTTCTGTAACTAAGTAGTTGAGTAGTACAATTTAGTTTATAAAAACTATTGTCAAGGTCTGTTTTTTTCTTCGAAAAGATCCTTGACAAAGTTAAAATTCAACTTTTTATAAAATTGCACTAGCTTTTGAAAATAACAAAATTATACCAGCTAACTACTTAATATAAAATTTTGTTTTACTATCTGTAAGGAAAAGATATTCTTTTTCCATAACTAAGAAATAATGCTCCATTCACACCAACTTACATCGAACCATCAAGATTTCCTCAATCAAAATCGAACTGACCCCATTACAGGAGAAAAAATAGAAGAGGGGCATACAGTTGTAGTTTGTGCTGCTTGTAAATCAGCTTTTTTTATTGAAAGTTGGGAGTATTTAGGACATTCGCATTGCGACCAAACCGAAACTCTCAAGTTTTTACCTCTTCCCCAAACACTTTATCTAAAAGCAAATGATAAGTACACACAAGAAGTGCTAAGTTTTGGGTTTGCTGATAGTCATATGTTTATGGGAAATGATGATAATTCTGGCTGTTTAATATCTTTTCTCTTAAGTATTGTATCTTTTATATTTGCTATTGTTATAGGGAATGTTTTTAGCGGAGGTGTAGGCTTTTCTATTTTTATAGTAGGTATCGTATTGAGTCTTATTAGTGGATTTATTGTAGATGCAGGAGCAACACCAAAAAATATAGAAGATAAATCTATCACAGAAATGGAAAACCTAGAAGCCAGTTTAAATTTATTTATAGATTACAAATCAAGAGGTTTAGAAGTGCAAAGTAATAAAACAAAAGTATTACGATATTTTTTTGCTTTTGAAGATATGATAGAGTTTAAATACCACATTATTTATCATCCAAACACAGAACTAGGTGCGCTTTACTGTCAATTACAAATAAGAATAACAATGAGACAGCAGTTTTCCACAACTTACTTTGCTACTATCCACAGAGATACTATTCCAGAATGGAGTGAGTTTATTTCAAAATTACCTACTGATTTAAGAATTATCAATACACCTTTTCAACAGTAACGACTTTTTACAAAAAACAATATCTTATATTTACTTTGCACATAAGAAATAATGTTCCACTCTCATCAGCTTACAGCGAATCATCAAGACTTTTTAAATCAAAATCGAATTGACCCCATTACAGGAGAAAAAATAGAAGAAGGGCATACGGTCGTAGTTTGTGCTGCTTGTAAGTCTGCTTTTTTTATTGAAAGTTGGGAGTATTTAGGACATTCGCATTGCGACCAAACTGAAACACTCAAGTTTTTGCCTCTTCCCCAAACACTTTATCTAAAAGCAAATAATAAGTACACACAAGAAGTGCTAAGTTTTGGGTTTGCTGATAGTCCTATGTTTATGAGTAATAATGTAGGGTGTGTCTTTTCTATATTTGGAGGGTTTATTTCCATTATTTTTAGTCTTATAATAGGCGAAGAATCTAATGAAATTGTGGGATGGATGGCATTTTTTATTCTTTTTGGTTCTTGTTTGACGTATGGAATAAAGTCTATTTTACCAGCAAAAACAAAAAATAAATCCATTAAAGAAATGGAAAATATGCAGTCAAAATTTTCTATTTATATAGACTATAAATTAAGAGGATTAGCAATAGAGAATAATAAAACAAAAGAGCTAAGAGAATTTTTTGATTTTGCAAGAATAACAGAGTTTAAATATCATATTATTTATCATCCTAATACAAATATAGATGCCCTTTATTGTCAGTTGCAAATAAGAATAAAAACTAGAGTTAGAAAAGAAAATTACTTTGCGACTATTCATAGAGATACCATTCCAGAATGGAGTGAGTTTATTTCAAAATTACCTACCGATTTAAGGATTATAAATACGCCTTTTCCTGCAATACAGTAATTGATGGGTTGATGTCTCTATGAAATCGAATTAAATTTACAATATTTGCAAAAATAAAGCTCTAAAAATAAAAATAATCAACCCTTTTCGATAAAAACTTGAAAATTTTATATGATAGATATATTTGTAAATGATGAAACTTCCCCTTTGAAAGCAGTTATCTTAGGAGCTGCTAGGCGCATAGGCAGAACACCACACTTTGAAGAGGCGTATGACCCAAAATCAAAAGAACATATTATTGCTGGTACGTACCCAAAGGAAGCTGATATGGTAGCAGAAATAAAAGCATTTTCAAATGTTTTGGAAAAGTATGGCGTAAAAGTATATCGTCCCGAAATTATTGAAGACTACAATCAAATTTTTGCTAGAGACATTGGTTTCGTGATTGAGGATAAGTTTATACAACCTACCATCCTCAAGGATAGAAAAGAAGAAATAAAGGGAATTCAATATATTTTAGATGAAATTGACTCCCAACAACTTGTTGTAGTACCTGAAGGTGTGAGAATTGAGGGAGGCGATGTAATGCCGTGGAAAGACCATATTTTTGTAGGCTATTCAGAAAAAGAAGATTTTGATAAATATGTGGTGGCAAGAACTAACCGAGCAGGTTTAGACTTTCTTACCAAAGAATTTCCCAACAAAAAAGTGAAAGGATTCCAACTCAATAAATCAGACGAAGTAGCCAAAGACAATGCGTTGCACTTAGATTGTTGCTTTCAGCCTATTGGAAAGAATGAAGCTATTATTTATAAGGGTGGTTTTAAATTTGAGGAAGACTATAATTATCTGAAAGAGTATTTTGGAGAAGAAAATCTAATTCATATCAACAGAGATGAAATGTATGAGATGAACTCCAATGTTTTTTCTATTAGTCCGAAAGTAGTAGTTTTGGAGAAAAATTTTACTCGTTTAGCTACCGTTTTAGAAAAAAGAGGATTTACAGTAGAGAAAGTTCCCTATTCTGAAATTTCAAAAATGGAAGGATTATTAAGGTGTTCGACCTTGCCACTAGAAAGAGCAAAATAAAATTATAACCTCATAAAATAAATGGAATGACAAACCAACAAAGCACTTCTACACTAATGATGATTCGTCCTGTCAAATTTATGTTTAATGAACAAACAGCCGTAAATAATTATTACCAAAAAGCTATAGCTGGACTAAGCGAATCCGAAATACAATCAAAAGCCATTACAGAGTTTGACCAATTTGTAGAAAAACTAAGAACTAAAAAAATCAATGTCATTGTAATAGAAGACACACTCACTCCAAGCACGCCAGACTCTATCTTTCCAAACAACTGGGTTTCTTTTCATTCAGATGGAAAAGTTGGTTTATATCCTATGTTTGCAGAAAATAGAAGACTGGAAAGACGACCAGATATTTTAGAAAAATTACAAAGCCAAGAAGGTTTGAAAATAAAAAATGTGATAGATTTTTCAGACTATGAAGCTGAAGGACTTTTTTTGGAAGGCACAGGTAGTATGATTTTGGACAGACCAAACAAGCTCGTTTATGCAGCTATTTCAGTGCGAACAGATGAAAAAGTTTTAGAAGATTTCTGTGAAAAATTTGGCTATACTGCCATTAAATTTACAGCGAATCAAACCGTAGATGGTAAAAGGTTGCCTATTTATCACACCAATGTAATGATGTGTGTTGCAGATGAGTTTGCCATTTTATGTGCTGATTCTATTGATGATTTGGAAGAAAGAAAAAATGTCATTGAAAGTTTAGAAAAAACAGGCAAAAAAATCATCGAAATTAGCGAAGAGCAAAAGCATCATTTTGCAGGAAATATGTTGCAGGTAAATGGAACAGATGGCAAATCTTATCTTGTGATGTCAGCAGCTGCTCATCAGTCGTTAAATGAAAGTCAAGTAGAAAGAATTGAGAAATATTGCGAAATTTTGAGCAGTTCTTTAGATACTATCGAAGCCCTCGGAGGGGGAAGTGCAAGGTGTATGATGGCAGAAGTATTTTTGCCTAAAGCGTAGTTATACCAATATAAAAACTATTTTGCCCTTTTTTTGTCGGTCTGAATGTTAGGGATTATGCAACTTTATTTTGATATTTATTTTCATACATTCTATTATCTCTTACTAAAGCAAAGGCTCTAAGAATAAGTTTGTTTTGAATAGCATTTAAAATGACCATTTTTTCTTTTCCCTCTTTTAGTTTTCTTTGATAGTAGTCGTTTAGTTCTCCCTTTGTTCGTGTAATGGATCTGGCACAAAGGGTTAATAGTGCTTTCATCTTTCTGTCAGATTTTTTGGAGACACTACTTTTTTTTCTAAGACTAGTTCCTGAACGATTTTCAAAGGGTACTACTCCACAATAACAGGCTAATTGTTTAGCAGACTCAAACTTAGTAAATGCTTCTGTAACAATAATTAGAGCAATAGAAGTTACTTTTTTAATACCTGGTATAGAACAGAGTATCTTCATGATACGAGTAAGTTGGGTATCTTCCTTTATAACTTGTTCTAGTTGTTTTTCAACACTTTCAATATCTTTATCTAATGCTTTGAGTGTCCGATAAGTAGCTTTCTTTTTGATGTGATAAAGTTCTTTTTGGTCATATTTCTGTGCTTCTTTGAGGTCAGTAAGTAGTCTTTTTCTACTTTCTACAAGCTGACTTCTTACAGATTGCATTGCCTTTAGTTTTCGAACAGAGAGGCTACTAGCCTTATATAAAAGTGCTTTATCAGAAAAGCGAGAAGCATACTCTCCTATTCTCATCGCATCTACTTTATCGTTTTTACCTCTTCGTAGACCTAATGAATGTTTAATAGAATAAGCATTTTCTATCCAAATGCAATAGGACTGACTACTTAGTGAAGAAAGTAGAAAGTTCATGTACCTGCCCGTATTCTCTAAACATAGTAAGACTTGAGAAGGAGTAAAGTCAGAGTAAGTAGAAGATAGGTTAGCAAAATAAGTTTCTATAGAGGAGACCTCGTTTTTTATTTGATGATGACTTAGGTAGTGCTGACCTTGATAAAGTGCGATGTCCAAAGTAGATTTACTTACATCTACGCCAACAAAGTATTTGTAATTGAGCATAATCGATAGTAGTTTTATGGAAGATAAATCAGTAAAAGACGTGGAAAAATCTGTGTTATTTAAAACCTTGCTAACGAGCCTATAAACTCAAAATGTTAGTTGAACCTTACAGGTAAATGAAAAGCAGGATTTGTTCAGACCATAGACCTTTCTGTCTACCTCTAGCGATAATTCGCCTACTTTTCTACCACGTTTTTTCTTTATTACAAAAAAAGAAAAAAGTATGTACTTTACAACTTGCTATAATAAATACAAACCTAAAGGCTCTACGAGACTGACCTTATTTTCCAATTAGGTCAGCCCAATAGGGCAGTACCGACATACTTTTGATGCAGTTTAACTTTTATGTTGGTAAACTGACCTTTTTATATGCAAGCTCAGATTACATTTTTTGTCTTACTTATTTTTAATTCTTTCTAAGAGTTCGTCCAAAATCTCATCTTCTTCATCTAATAAATAATCTTCAATAACAATATCTGGAATTACTCCCTCTTGTTTTTTGCTTCCACTGACACGAACAGTATAACCCTTTGAAATTGCAATAGAAATTCAATGATTTAGCTTTATAATTTGAAATTAGTTTGCAGTATTTAGATGCTTTTTTATATCAAAAATAAGATGTTTCATACGTATATCAATTCCCTTTCTGTTCAAATGATAAGGGGAATCAAAAAATAATGAGTCAGCAAATACATATTTCGAATAAGGGCTAGAATAATCTAAACTTTCTTCCTCCAGTTTATTGTTTATTTTTTTAATAATTTTCTCATTTAACCTAAACTGTGAATCTTGAATGATGGGAGGTATAATTATGAGAGTTATATTTTTTTTATTCATTCTATTTTTGAATTTTTTCAAAAATAAAAAAGCATCATTGCTGATATTGGGCTGCATTTTAAAATTGTATATATATTCTTTAGGGCTTTTATTCCAATGAGATACCACATCTCCGTAAGGGTTAAATGAATTTAACGAATATATTTCAGAGACTTGCCCACTATTTGAACTCTTCAATACGCTATGAGCCACTTTTTTTAGAGTGTATTTATGAATTGAACTTGAAAGTTCTGAATAGCTTGAGAAGTCGAAAAACTTATAATAATCTTTATTAATGTCAAAAGATAAAGCAACTAAAGGCTGTCCACCATAAAAGTAATTTAAAAATTGTTCATACTCTGCTCCAAGTACAATAACATCTCCCTCTTTCATCTCATCTTCAATCTCTAATAGCATATATTTTAGACCGACATCTGCGTGTAAACCCATATTGACAACAGAATAATCAAGTTGTTCTTCTATTTTCTTGCTATCTAAGCCAAATGCCATGCTAGAACCACCTACAAAAACCATTTTTGGAGAAGATACATTTTCTAATCTTTCTCGCTTATTTAAACTACCATACAAATAATTATCTTTTCTAAGGTGTGAGTCTAAAAAAAATAACCCAATCGTGTAAAACAAAATAAAAGGTAAAACGAGAAGTGATATTTTAATTACTGTTTTCATAACATACACTTAGAATTGAAAGTAGATAAATGTAGAAGCCTCTCCAAAACTGCCCAAGAAGATAATAGAAGCTATAAAAGCATAATATAGTCCCCATCGTAGAATCCAATGTAGTTTTGAAATTTCTTCTCTTAGAGAATGGTTTCTCTGTAGAAAGTGCACTGTTTCCATAATAAAAAGCCCAAAAAGAGTTATCAAAAACTCATAAAATTTGATTCCTAAATTTTGGTTTTGTAAGGTAAGGTCGCTTTTCAGATAAGCCGTAGAAAATCTGATAAAAGTTTCTTTGAAAGGCAAGAAAAGGTCTTTGATTTGAGCTAAAAAATTACCTTCCACACTTTTTTCCAAAATCAGAAAAGCATCAGAAACATTATTAGCTCTAAAAAATACCCAAGCCACCAAGACTAAAAAAAATGTAATGCTGATATGGAAAAATTTATAAAAAAGACTTTCTTTGGAGATAGAAAACTTAGAATAAATCCAATTACTAATAGGTTGAATCTGTAGGGCTGCAATGAGATAAAAGCCATGCAAAGCTCCCCAAATGACAAAAGTCCAGTTTGCTCCGTGCCATACCCCACTAATAAGAAAGGTAATAAACAAATTGTAGTACCAACGCCATTTTACTGTACGATTACCTCCTAATGGTATATAAACATAATCTTTAAACCAGCTAGAGAGTGAAATATGCCATCTCTTCCAAAACTCTGAAATGGATTTTGAAAAATAAGGACGGTCAAAGTTTTTCATTAAATTATAGCCCATTACTTGTGCAGCACCAATAGCAATATCAGAGTATCCAGAAAAATCGCAATAAATTTGAAAAGCAAATAAAATAGAAGCTATCCAAATACTAAGACCTGAAAAGTCAGAAGGACTGTTATAAACTTGATTAACTACAATAGCTACTCTATCAGCAATAACCAATTTTTTGAAAAACCCCCACGCCATAAGTTGTAAACCCAACTTAATTCGTTTTTCATCAAAAAAATGCTTTTCTCTAAATTGGGGAAGTAAATTGGAAGCTCTTTCAATCGGACCTGCTACGAGTTGTGGAAAAAAAGAGACAAAGACAGCAAAAATACCAAGGTGTTTTTCAGCTTTTATTTCTCCATTATATACATCAATAGAATAACTAAGCGTTTGAAAAGTATAAAATGAAATTCCCATAGGCAACACAAGATGCATCAATGGAATCTGTAAAGTAGAAGGAAAAACATAATTAAAGCTAGAAGCAAAAAAATCAAGGTATTTGAAACTAAACAAAAGCCCTAGGTTAGATAAAATACTGACATAGAGATATGGCTTTCGTTCATTTTTAGTACTTTTTTTACTCATTTGGTTGCTTGCCCAATAGTCAATACAAGTAGAAAAAATAAGTAGTAAAATATATTCTACTCTCCACGCCATGTAAAATACATAACTCGCTACTAGCAAGATTATCCATCTATAACGAAAAGGAAAAGCAAAGAATAAAAAAATGACAAAGGGAAAAAAGAGTGCAAACTCCCACGAGTTGAAGACCATAAAAACAGAGAAATTATCTATCTAAGCCAAATGATTGTTAAGAATAATGAACTGCAAAGTTATGATTTTAATTGAAAGCTATTTCAAATCTCTATGTCTTTCATCTGAGATTTTCTATGGTTTTTTGATGGTGATGTTGTACGTGATAAACGGTAAAATACATCATCTCACGTAGCGTAAGTTTGCCAAGCAAAGGATGAGGCAGTAGCAACGTATCTAATTCCTCCTCTGAGAAATTTTCTACTTGAGTGCTTAATGTAAAAGTTACTTTCTTCAAGGATTTTAAGAGAGAGCCTTTTTGATTTGCGCTTATTTTATTGGGAACAAAACGATTGGGCGCTTTTCCTCCTTCTTCTAGCTTTTGATGGTATTTTGCTACTATTTCATCATAAGAACGTCCTTCACGATTAGATTTACCAATTACGACTTTAAGCAGAAGATTAGGAAGTAGAAATGCTTGCGTGATAGGCTTGACAGATTTTATCATGTGTTCTACTTGCTGCCCTGCTGTCCATTTGTCTTGAATGGATTTTTCAAAATCTTCATCACTTAGCGTACTGACATAGTCAATAAAAGCATAATGATGTTCACAAATTTGGTCGATTAGTTGTTGTTTAGTCATTTTATATTTTTATTTAAAATCATCAAATTTTCTCTTCCAATTTCGTATAAGATACACTAATTCTTTTAGTTTATTATTCATCTTACTATCAGGATTCCATACCAAAGTTTTATTCTCTTTTCCTATTCGAAGTTTACACGTCAGACCGTCTAATACGATTCCTTCAAAGTCTATGGTGTTTAATAATGTCCATTCTACTTTGTCAAAATACGCTCTGTCTGTGTCATTTAAAGATACTTCATTTTCAATGATTGCTAGCCTATCTAAATTGTATATTCCTTTATCAAATCTTGAATGGTCATATTTTGCATTCCATTCTTTTCTCTTCAAAAAATACTTTGAGTTATTTTTATCAAACCATAAAGCATAAGAAAAAGCATAACGTAGGAAAAAAGGAACTTCTACATAAGTAAACAAATGCTCAAAATCTTTTTGTTTTTCATATTCCATCAGCTCGTTTTCTATGGCTTCAACGAACTGATTTCTATCATTCGTAAATCTTTCCATCTTTCTAAAACTCCTCTTCCTTATTGATTTCAAACTTCTTATGAACTGGTTTCTTGACTTCTTCTTTCTTTTCTTCCTCCAAAACTGGATTTTTCTTAAGGTCTAACTTTTCAATAATAGTTTCCAAAATATCTTTTGCTACTTCAGTTTTTGATTTGAGTTCAAAATCTTTTTTACCTTTTGCATCAATAATGCTGATTTTGTTAGTATCGTGTCCGAAGCCTGCACCTTTTTCTTGCAAAGAATTAAGAACAATCATATCCAAATTCTTCTTTTTGAGCTTTGACTCTGCATTTTCTAATTCATTATTAGTTTCCAATGCAAAGCCTACCAAAAACTGACTACTCTGTTTTTTTCCTCCAATCGTTGCAGCAATATCTGGATTTTTGGTCAGTTCAATAACCATGTTATCTACGCCTTCTTTTTTCTTGATTTTCTGTGTCGCTACTTCCAACGGACGATAATCTGCCACAGCAGCAGCAAAAATGAAAATATCTGTTTCTTGAAAAACATTTTCTACGCCCAAAAGCATTTCATCTGCCGAACCGACTTTTGTAATTTCTACGCCTTCTGGCACTTCTAAATTAGAGCTAGAAATAAGCATAACTTCTGCTCCTAATTTTTGTGCTTCTGTTGCAATGGCGTAGCCCATTTTTCCAGAAGAATGATTGGTAAGGTAACGCACAGGGTCAATGGCTTCACGAGTTGCTCCTGCTGTAAGTGTGATTTTTTTACCTTTGAGGGGCAAATAAGGAGGTTCTATCTCTTTTGTAACAGCTTTTTCTTGCTTATAATTTTCAAAGAAGTCATTCAAAAAACTAACGATATTTTCGGGTTCTTCTAATCTTCCCTGTCCAACGAGTCCACTAGCAAGCTCTCCATGAGTAGCTTCAATCAAGATGTTGCCATAGCTTTTTAGAAATTCCAAATTTCGAAGCGTTGAGGGATGCTGATACATATCCAAATCCATTGCAGGAGCAACAAAAACAGGACAGCGAGCTGATAAATATGTCGCAGAAAGCAAATTATCACAAAGTCCGTTGGCAAGTTTTGCAATTGTGTTTTCAGAAGCTGGTGCAACAACAAATACATCTGCCCAAAGTCCTAAATCGACGTGGTTGTTCCAAACACCTTCTTTATTTTTTATAAATTCAGTCAAAACAGGTTTTTTGGAAAGTGTGGCAAGTGTGAGAGGAGTAATAAAATCAGTTGCCGATTTTGTCATGATTACTTGAACTTCACAGCCTTGTTTTACTAACAGACGCACCAAAAGAGCCGATTTGTAAGCTGAAATGCTGCCACAAACACCTAAAAGAATTTTTTTGTTTTTTAAATGATTTGTAGAGTTATGAGAAGTGGAAACAGTTGCCATAGAGAAGAGTTTGTGTATAATTTACTTTGAACCAATAACAAAAATAAGCGAAAAAGAACCTCAAACAAAAAATAAGCGTTTCTAAAAATGTAGAACACTCTGTAGAGTGTTGAAAATAATCATCAAAATTTTATGAAAAATGAACGATTACGAAATAGACTATTCAAAGTATCCGAATTTGGAACACGAAGAAGAAGAAAAATGTGAGCTTTGCGAACGAGAAAAACGACTTAGTTTTCATCATCTTATTCCTAGAAAAATGCACCGAAAAAAGCCTTTTTTAAGAAAGTTTGGAAAAGAAGAAATGAAAACACGAGGAATTATGGTATGTAGAAAATGTCATTCTACGATTCATAAGTTTTGGGATGAGAAAACACTAGGCGAAAAATACAATACCAAAGAAAAGCTTATGGCAACCGAAGAAATGCAGAAGTTTGTGGCGTGGGTAAAAAAAGTAAAATGAATAATTTGAAATTTGTTGGGACTATACTTTATACATTTTTGCTCGCTTAGAAAAATATCTGTAATTTTCATTGTCTATTGTTAATCATCCATTTTCAATCAAAATGTCTATGCTAACTACCTTCCAAAAAAAGAAACTTACTCATCTTTTTCATTTTTTTGATAGAGATGGAAATGGATTTATCGAACCCAAAGAATTAGACCAAATTGTAGATAACTTGGCTATTTCAGAAGATGAAGCCGAACAGGCACATCAAAAGCGTTTGCAACAAATGTTTCATCGTTTTTGGAGACAACTCATTGATGCAGCCGATGAAAATGGAGATGGAAAAATTAGCTTAGAAGAGTTTGTAGAGGTTCATGAAGTTTTGATAGCCGATTCGGCTTCTTATCAGCGTTATGTGTACCCTTTTATCGAAAGTTTGTTTCATCTGATAGATTTGGATAAAGATAAGTGTTGGGACAAAAAAGAGTTTACACATTTCTATAGGCTCTGTAAGCAAAGTGAAAATTATGCTGAAGAAGCATTCTCAAAAATGGATGCTAACAAAGATGGTTTTCTCTCACATCTAGAGGTAATTTTTTGTTTTAGAGAGTTTTATCTTTCTAATGATAAAAATGCAGTAGGAAATAATTTTTTTGGGAAAATGGGTAATTAATTACGAATTGGACAATTACAAATTACGAATGAAATAAATTCGTTGTTGATGTTTTTACCAACGATAAATATTTATCCCTGTTCTGTGGCTCACAGAACAGAAAATATACTAAAACAAAAACAAATGAAATTAAAATTGCCAGACGGTCTTTCTATCTATTACGAACATCATTTTATAGATGATTCTAAATACACATTGGTTTTTCTCAACGGACTTTCACAATCTACTCTTTCTTGGTTTCCGATAGTACAAGTATTGAAAAATCAGTTTAATATAGTTCTGATAGACCAAATTTTTCAAGGACAATCTGACCAAAAAGGCGAATACAGAAGTTTTGAGCAGCACGCTGCTGATGTCAATCAAGTTTTAGAAAAAATAAATGCTAAACGAGTTGTTCCTGTCGGTATTTCATACGGTGGAGCTGTAGCGATGCGACTTTTGGTAAACTATCCTCAAAACATTGAAAAAGCTGTTTTGATTTCTACCTTTGCCAATCGTACTCCCTATTTTGATTTTATAGGAACAAGTTGGAGACGTGCGCTTTTGGTAGGAGGATATGAACTGATGCTTGATGTGATGCTTCCTGCCGTTTTGGGGCAAGAGTATTTCTTTAGTCCACTTATTCCTATTCAAGAAATTCAGAATGCACGTTTGCAAAACAAAATTAGCTCTGAGTCTCTGATGAAACTGATGGATGCGACAGAAAATAGTACAGATTATAGAGAAAAACTAAAACCTGTAACTATTCCAGTAAAAGTTATTCATGGAAAACAAGACATTTTGACAACTCCAAAAATGGGACAGAATATTGTAGATGCTTTACCGAATGCAGAACTGAAATTATTATCTAAAAAAGGACACACCCTAAATTTGGAGGCAATTCCAGAACTGATAACTGAAATTGAGAATTTTTTGAAAGTATAAAATGAAAAGCCTATTGTATGACGCTTCTCTATGGGGATATTGGCAAGGAATAAAATTAGCTGCTCCCTTCAATGAAAAAGCAAATCTATTTAGGGAAGGAAGACGAAACTGGAGAGCAGAACTAAAAGCCAAGTTTGAAAAAATAAAACAACCTGTGGCGTGGTTTCACTGTGCTTCGTTGGGAGAGTTTGAGCAGGGCAGACCCCTCATAGAAGCCTTTAAAGCAGACTATCCTCATTATAAAATTCTCTTGACATTTTTTTCTCCAAGTGGTTATGAAGTTCGCAAAAATTATGAAAAAGCAGACATAATTACCTACCTTCCAATAGACACACCCAGCAATGCCCAGTTTTTTATAGAAACTACGAAGCCCAAAATTGCTTTTTTTGTAAAATATGAATTTTGGTATCATATCATAAAAGAAACTCACAAACAAAACATTCCACTTTTTTCAGTTTCGACAATTTTTAGAGCTGACCAACATTTTTTTAAGCAGAAAAATAACTTTTCAATGAAAATGTTAGAAGGCTTTACTCATTTTTTTGTGCAAAATAATTCTTCTAAAGAGCTTTTAAATAAGATTGGTTTTCAGAATGTAGAGGTTTCTGGAGATACTCGCTTTGATAGGGTAGCACACATTGTTTCACAACGTAAAGAACTTCCTATCATAGAAAAGTTTGCAGGTCAGCATCATCTTTTGGTAGTGGGGAGTTCGTGGCAAGAAGATATTGAAGTAATTGCGCCTGCGTGTAAAGCGATAAAGGAAAATAAAAGCAAAGATCAAAATCATTTTAAATATAAAGCTAGAGAAGATATTGTAAACTTCAAATTAGTAATTGCTCCTCATACTATTGCAGCATCTGACATTCAAAAAGTAGAAAACGCTTTTAATTTCTTATCTACAATTCGGTATTCTGAAATAAATTTGAGCAACAAAGTAAAGGTTCAAGAATTACGTAATGCTGATGTTTTGATTATTGATAATATTGGACTTTTATCTTCTATTTATAGCTATGCTGAAGTAGCGTTTGTAGGAGGAGCATATGGAAAAGGGCTACATAATATTTTAGAAGCTGCTACGTTTGGAATGCCGATTCTTTTTGGAAATAAAAACTATCAAAAGTTTAAAGAAGCCAACGATTTATTAGAAAAAAAAGGAGCTTTTACGGTTTCAGATGCAAAAGAAGCAGAAAAATTACTAAAAAACCTTTTTACAGACGAGTATTTCAGAGAACAGATTAACGAAATTACGAGGGAATACGTTATTCAACACACAGGAGCAACTGAACAAATTATGAAATACATTGCGCAAATTATTGATTAAACTTTCTGTAAATTAGAGAGTTAATTTTTACAAGGGTTATATTCTATGAGACACAGAACTAGGATTTAGGACTTCATAATTTACAATTAATCATTTACCATTTATCACTAATTCAAATGTTAGAGTTCTTTATTATTTCGGTTATTATTCTTTTGGTTTTGTATTTTTTTTCTGGAAAAATAATGCAGTTCTTGATGAAGAAGCTCGTCAAGAAAATGCAAAAGCAAGCCCAACAACAATACGAAGCTCAAAACGATATTCGTCCAGAAGGAGAATTGCGTGTCGAAACGCCAGCCACACAAAAAACAGTCAAAGGAAAGAAATATAATTTTGATAAAGTAGGCGAATATGTGAAGTTTGAAGAAGTAAAGGGCAGTTAGCAGTAAATAGTTGAGACAATTTTTATTTATACTTAAAAAATAAAACCATATTTAATCCTGCCTTTCATCCTATAAATCCTTAACTAATCAGTTGCAGAAGTCATTAAAAAATGAATCAAAAGGGAACATATATCGGCATTACAGTTATTACACTTTGGCTTCTTAGTCTTAGCTTTTTACTTGCATTTTATGAAATAAACTGGTACAATCCTCTGACTTATCTGTTTTTTCTTATCCAAACTCATCTTTATACAGGTGTTTTCATCACAGCACACGATGCAATGCACCATACAGTTTCGAAAAACTCTAAAGTAAATCATACTATCGGAACGATTGCAACAGGACTTTTTGCCTTCAACTATTACCCAAGACTTCTCAAAAAACACCACGAACATCATCGTTTTGTAGCCACAGACAAAGACCCAGACTTTCATCATGGCAACTTTTGGATTTGGTATTTCAATTTTGCTAAAAACTACATTACTGTTTGGCAAATCCTGTTGATGGCAATTACCTACAATGTTTTGAAGCTCATTTTTCCGATAGAAAATGTTATTTTTTATTGGATGATTCCGTCAGTAGTTTCTACTTTTCAGCTCTTTTATTTTGGAACATATTTACCTCACAGGCACGCTCCAAATAACAAACACCATTCAAGAAGTCAGAAAAAAAACCACATTTGGGCATTTATTTCGTGTTATTTTTTTGGCTATCATTACGAACACCACGACAGTCCCAGTACGCCTTGGTGGAAATTATATCAGAAGAAAGAAAAAAATGTTTACTAAAATCCCTTAAAAATTAAATTTCTCATATCTTAACTCAAAAAATAACCGTATCTTAATTAACAGATTTTATTTGCTTCATTTTTATAAAAAATTACGGTTATGGGTTTTAAAAATCAATTTTTTAAAGTGGCTTCTGCAATAACAGGAGGTGTTTCTTCTTTTGTTAGTGTAGCAGTTTTGGGGGAGTTTCTTGGCTCAGGAGATATAGATTTGCTCGTTGGTGTTCTGAGTGCAGGAAGTATTGCAGCAGCTTCTGGATGGAATACAGTTCGTCTTCATAAAAAACAGAAAAAAGAACTTTTTCAGAAAAAGCAGCTAGATATTTTGTATTTGGCAGCCCAACACAGAGGACAGCTTACGCCTACACAAGTAGCCTTACAAACCAATACACCGATTGACGAAACAAAAGAAATTTTGGATTCACTCTCTGATGCTGGTGTGATGGAATTACAAGTTTCACATAAAGGAAACTTGGTATATACACTCACAGACGAAGTCTTTCTAGAAGATTATATGGAAAAGATTGGTTAAGATTCTATCAGAAAAATAAATAAAAAAAGAGTTTGAAACACCAGTTTCAAACTCTTTTTTTTGTGCAGATTGCTAAAAATTATTGCACTTGGTTCATAATACGAATTGCCTCTTGCAAGTGAATGTCTTTTTTGAGTTCTTTTTCAAACTTATCAAAACTTGCTTGCTTTACAGTATCAGATTCGATTTCTTTTAAATCTTTCTTGACAGCAAAGATTTTGAGCGTTTCGTCTGCTTTAGCTAAGTTTTCGTATTTTTTAGATTCTTCTTCCAACTGACGCTGTAGAGTTCTGTATTCTTCTAAGTTTAGAGAATAAAGTGTTTCATCTCTACGCTTTTTCAGACGCTTGGCATTCTCATCAATAGAAGAAAAAATACCATCCTTAGAAACTCGCTTCTTTGTGTCTTCTTGTACTTTTGACAGTTTATAAGACGGATTCCATTCTTTGTAACGAGCTTCTCTAATTTCGTCCCACTTTAGCGCATAAGGTTCTTGCTCCTCACCAAAGTCTATATACGAATACATATCTGGAAGAGTAATATCTGGAACAACTCCTTTAAGCTGTGTTGCACCTCCATTAATACGATAGTATTTCTGAATGGTAAGTTTTAAAGCTCCCAAAGGCTTAATATTGTCATAGTCGTTACCCAAAACTCGGTCTAAATCCATAAAATTCTGAACTGAACCTTTACCAAATGTTGGACTACCCACCACGATACCACGATTATAGTCTTGAACAGCAGCAGCAAATATTTCAGAAGCCGATGCACTAAATTCATTGACCAAAACAATCAAAGGCTTATCAAAAACTACTTCTTTGTCATTATCTGAATAAACTTGTGGGAGGCTTCCTCTTTGCTTGACCTGCACCACAGGCCCTGTTTCAATAAAGTGTCCTACAATTTTGATAACGTCAGCAAGCGAGCCACCACCATTGTTTCTCAAATCTAAAATCAGACCTTCTACATTTTCATCATTGAGCTTTTCCAATTCTTCTTTCATATCACTAGAAGAGTTGCGTCCGTTCTGATTTCTAAAATCAGCATAGAAAGAAGGAAGTTTGATATAACCAATTTTCTTTCCTTTCTGTGGTTCTAAAACAGCCGATTTTGCATACGTTTCTGCCAAAATAACGACATCACGAATAATCGGAATTATCTTGGTTGTGCCATCTACTTTCTTAACGGTTAGGCGTACTTCTGAACCTTTTTTTCCACGAATAAGCTGAACAGCATCATCTAAAGGCATATCTATAATAGAAACAGGCTCTTCATCTCCCTGCGCTACCTTTTGAATAATATCGCCTTCTTTGAGCTCGCCTTGCTTCCAAGATGCACTCCCCGGAACGATTGCCATTACTTTAATTTCGCCCTCACGCTCCTGCAAAGTTGCTCCAATGCCTTCAAACTGACCAGAAAACTGAATATCGAAGTTTTCTTTGTCTTTTGGTGGATAATATTCTGTGTGTGGGTCATAAGCACTTGTAATGCTATTTAAGTAAAGATTTCTCCAATCTTTTTTCTTTAAACGATACATACGCTTAAAAAACTCATCTTGGTTTTTCTGTACACGCTCACGAGCATCTTTTTCTAGCTCTTCAACTGATTTAGCTGTATAACCTTCTTCTTCTTTTGCTTTTTTCTCTTCTGCCAACAGTAAGTCATCTAAGCGAACCATCACTTGATATTTCAAGAGTTTTCGCCATCTATCTTTTTGCTCTGCTTTATCTGCTGCGTAATTTGTTTTGTCTCCATCTAATTCGATAGATTCGTTTTTAGAAAAGTCAAATGGTTGTGATAAAACTTCTTTACTGATTTCTTCTGATTCCTTTAGCCTTTCTTCAAAAATTTCATAAGCTGTATTGAAAAATGTATAATCGCCTTGCATAGCTTGCTCATCAATCTGATTTTTTTGAGCTTCTATTTTTTTAAAATCATCTTTAGTAAAATAACGCTTATTATTATCCATTCTTGTCAAGAACAAATCGAATGTCTTTCCTGCAAAATCATCGTCTAAAGCAAGTGGTTGATAGTGCTGTTGTGTGAGAGCCTGCACTAAAAGAGTAAGCAAGAAACGGTTTTTCTCTTCACTATCTTCATCTGGATTATCTAATGTGGTAAGGCTAGGATATTGGAGAGCAACATTTTGAGCAACCATTTCTATCGGAACTTGACTAGAGTCTAGTTCTTCTGCTTCGGCTGTTTTTTGGCTCTGACCACAAGAAGAGAGCGTAAGAAGGGCAAAAGCTCCTAAGTAGCCAAATCTGAAAGCAGACTTTAGCTTAGTATGGATAGATACCTTAGCTCTTTCTAGAGCAGATACATCAGTTGTATCTGAATATATGTTTTTTAGAGATGTTTTCATGCTGTAGTTTTATAATGTTGGAAGAAGATTAAAACCCTATCTATTTGACTATTTTAATTTACTCTTTATCTTCTACACAATCCTTATGATAGGTTTTTGATATAAATAATTAGGCTAAAAAATTAAGCCAAAATACATACTATTTTTTAAAATAGAGTATCAGCAGCTGTTTATTTGACTTATTTTTGATTTAACGAGCTGTAAATAACATTTGTTAGTTTTTGAAGCTAATTAAATTAAAGCTATTTTTACAATGAACATACTTATTTCTCTTTGTAAAGTAGGCATTTAATTATGGAAAACTCATCCTTAAAAATCAAAAATAAGAAGCAAATTATTGTAGTTGGAGCTGGGGCAGCAGGCTTGTATGCTGCCAGTCTGCTAATGGAAGAAGGATATGAAGTAACTTTATTAGAAGCTTCTGACAGAACAGGGGGAAGAGTATGGACAAAAACAGACCGTTTTCCTTATAAACTAGAAATGGGAGCAGAATTTGTACACGGAAAGGGAACTCTTTGGCATAAAATGGCAAAAAAAGCTGATAAACTCCATAAAGAAGGAGGCTCTTCTTTTCTTTGGAGAGATGAACTTTTTTCTCATAGAAAAATCAAAAAACTACAAGATGCCAAACAATATTTTGCAGACTACGAAGAATTTTATGATGCACACCATAACTACGAAGGAGAAGATATTTCTCTCAAATCTTTTTTAGAACAGCACGAAATTACACCTACACGTCAGCCAGATGCCTATCGTTGGTATGAAGCCTTTGCTGGTGCAATGGGAACGAGTTTGGAAAATATTGGAATGAAAGCTCTTGCTGTTGAAGCCTACCGATGGGAAGCAGGAGAACAAAATTATAGAATGTGTATAGGTTTTGAAAGTCTTTTGGATGAGTGGAAGGAAAAAACAAAACCAATTTTGCAACTCAATAAACCTGTTGTGATGGTGCGTTCGTTTGCAGAAGGAGTAGAAATCATTACCAAAGATTTTCAAAATTATAGAGCCGATGCAGCACTCATAACTGTTCCCCTTACACAACTCAAACAAAATAAAATTACCTTCCTGCCAGAACTACCACCTAAAAAACAAGAAGCTATTGATAAAATAGGAATGGATAGTTACGCCATCAAGTTTTTTCTCAATTTTTCTGAAAATTTTTGGCAAAAAAAATACAACGATGGCATAGCAACTGAGTATTTGGTAGGAATGGAAGCTGCTAGTGAATATTGGGAAACAGTTCCCTACATAAAAAATGCTTCAACGTTTGGACTGACAGCATTTATTATGGGAGATAAAGCCAAATATTATACAGAAAATGGCTTTTCAAAAGGGCAAATTTTAGAAAAACTCATTGACGAGCTAGACAAACATTTTGATGGCAATGCTTCGGCTACCATTTTAGATTTTGAATATTTGGATTGGGCAAAAGTAGAATATATTGAAGGAGCATACTCGTATCCATCAGTAGGTTCACACAAACTTCGTAAACACTTGGCTCGTCCTGTAGAAGATAAAATATTTTTTGCAGGAGAAGCCACCCATTACAACGGACATTTTGCCACTGTTCATGGCGCACTAGAAACAGCTGAGAGAGCCTTAGAGGAGATTATGGAAGCAATGAAAATAAGTTAAGAATTATGACCTGCCAAAGCAGCGAAGCTAATTTTTCACCTTATGAACTCATTTTCATTGTCTTCAGTACTTAAAGTAGAATGAGAGTTTAAAAATTGTCGTTATCGTAATGGTCTATTTTCTTATTTTTATTCTTGCCTTTGTTTTTATACTTTATTTTTCCTTTATTCTTATTTTTCTCTTTTTTCTCGGCTTTCATTTTTTGGTAATTGGCATACTGAGTCGGAGTAAAGATGTTTCTTACTTTTGCCTCAAATTCAGTTTTTATGGCTTGACGTTTTTCTTTTTTCTCAAAGCCATTTCCTCCTCCTTTTAGTCTCTCCATATCTCTATTTTGTTTGAGCATAGCAACTTCTAACTGGTAAGTTTGTAAGTTGTTCAATCCAAATTTTGTTTGCCATTGTTGAGAACGTTTTTCGGCTTTTCCTTCTGCTGTAGCATTTTTATTTCGCATTTGCCTTCCTCTTGCGCTTTGTGCAAAAATTTGTGTCGTTCCAACAAACAAAAACAGGAAAGATAAAAGAAGTATTTTTCCAATTAGACTTGTATTAGCTTTTTGAGTATTCATAATTGATTTGGTATGAGTGAACATATTTTTAATCTAACTACTTATTGGAGTAGCAACTAATTCAATAGTTGCAAAATAAAGTCCAATTATTTTTACATAATTCATATTTATGAAACTCTTAGAAAAGGATATAAAATAGTTTTAATTAGAGTACTGGACATCAATAGATATTGTTGTTCTGTGAGTCACAGAACAGGGAAAAGTAACGTTCGTTGGTATTTTAGTGTAGTGACACCAACAACTTTTTATCTCATGTTCAGTATTCTAAGTTTTAATATAAATTCATTTCCATTTCATATTGGTCTATGTTATTCTTAATGCCCATTGAACTAAGAAAGTTAATTTTGTCTTCAAATTTTGTGTCAATATTATTGACCTTGATGAAGGGCGAAATTTTCTTTATGGCAGAAAATAGCCTTTGATAGGCTAGATTTTTATATGTTTCTTCATCTATTAAAATATCAAATTGTGCGATATACCCATTTTTAGGGTTGATAATAAAAAAAGATTCTAAATTTTTCTCATTCCAAATTTGATAATAGTCATAGTCTCCGTTCTTGATAGTTTTGAAATGATTGTCCCAAGAATAGTTATTTTGATTCGGCATTTCTAACCAGTTTATATCCGAATAATTTACTTTCTTAATATGTGTTTTGGTTTTATCTATTATTTGATTTTCAAAGTTTGTTTCTCCTGCAAAGCATTTGTAGCATTTTGTTATTTCAAAACCAACAGTTTGGTAGGCTTTTATGGCTTTTGTATTTTCTGTGATGACTTCCAAAATACATTTTTCTACTCCATTTTTTCTTAAATCAGAAATAGCATATTCATAAATAGAATGTACTATTTTTTGTCCTCTATGAGAAGGAATTACACCTGTTCCTGTATTATAAGCAACTAACTTTCCATCTCGTTTGTCAATGGCGTGAATTATAAAACCAACTAATTTATTATTATCAAACATTCCATAAGAAAGGCGATAATCTACTTTTGCCGTTTGCCATCGTCGCTTGTAATATTCTGCATCTGTAGGCATTTTGACAAAATAATTTTCAAAAGAAAGTAAAAAGCATTCTATCAATTCGTCAAAATTAATTTTGTTTAAATTATTGATTTTCATAGCATAAGGGATTTTAAGTCGTTGTTTTTTTATTAAATTTAGTAATACTTCTTCTACTTTTTTCTTTCTGTTTTATTATTAAATCATAAAAAAAATGAAAATTGACATCATTGTAGCCTACATTCAAAGGTATGAATTTGGGCATGAAAAAGATTTTGTTCCTCCCATTACAGGTATTCATTTGGCAGCTATCACTCCAAAGGAACACGAGGTCAGAGTTATTCATCAGCAAGTAGAACCCATTAATTTTGATTCGGATGCTGACCTTATTGCTGTTTCTTTTTTTAGTGGTTTTGCCAATTCTGCCTATCATATTGCTAACGAATATAAAAAACGAGGTAAAATCGTGATTGGAGGGGGACCTCATGTAACCTACAATGAAACCGAGTCATTACAGTATTTTGATGCTATCGTAACTGGAGAAGCCGAAGATGTTTGGTCGTCTGTTTTGGAGGATGCACAAAATGGCACACTAAAAGGAGTTTATACAGGCATTCCCTGTGATATGAAAAATTTGCCAACGCCTAGATATGATTTATTACCCAATAAGTTTTTTATCAAAAAAGTCTTGCAAGCTACTAGAGGTTGTCCGTTTTCTTGTTCGTTTTGTACTGTTCCTTCACTAAATCCTGGGTTTAGGCTGCGTCCGATTGAAGATGTGATTAGAGATGCCTCGTATGATAATTTTCCGTATTGGTGGCAACGAAAAGTAGTTTGGTTTTGGGATGATAATCTTACAATTAGAAGAAATTACATTAAACCTTTGCTCAAAGAAATGATACCACTGAAAAAATGGTGGCTCACACAGGCAAGTATGGATATTGCCAAAGACGCTGAGCTTTTGGATTTGATGAAAGAATCAGGATGTATTGGTGTATTTTTGGGTATTGAATCGTTCGGAAAAGAATCATTGAAGGATGCCAATAAAAGACAAAATAAGATTGAAAATTATAAAAAAGCAGTAACTGAAATTAGAAAAAGAGGGATTGCTGTAATGGCAGGTTTTATCGCAGGTTTTGATAATGATGATTATGAGGCTGTAGTTGATATGTCGGACAAACTGATGGAAATAGGAATTGATGTTCCTTTTTTGAGTATCATGACTCCCTTTCAAGGAACAAGTTTACAAGAAAAATTAGTAAAAGAAGATAGAATTTTAAAGGAAAGAGGCTGGAATTATTACAACGGATACAATGTAGCTTTTGAGCCTCAAAACATGACAGCTACAGAACTTTTACAAGCACATAGAGAATTATGGAAAAGAAGTTTTGGACTCAAGAACTCTATTAAGCGCATACTCAGAAGTTTTAGATTGAGAAGAGGTGCATTTTTGATGGTTTTCTTTATGAATACATTTTATTGTTTAAAGAAATTAAGAAAAAATTATCCTATCGATATGTCGAAGAGAAAGGAAATAAAAGTAAATCCAGTTTTTGAAAAAGAACAAACTTTAAGTAAAACTTCATAAAATATCTGTTACTTTTCCTCAATTTAAAGATTGAAAATATGGCTAACAGATACTCAATTAGCCACAACTAAAAAACAATATGAAATATCCTATTCTAGCATTACTGATTTTCTCTATCTTTTTTAGTTCATGTTCGGACACTAAGAAAGAGCAGACCAAGAAAATCAAAACGACTGTTTTTAATGAAAGTCCTGTCGATAGTGCTTATTCTTCATTAAGACCCAAAACGCAGTATAGAGAAATAGATACTTCTATTCCTACTACGCTTGAAATGGAAGCAGGTACACAGATTTTTATTCCTCAAAATAGCTTCATAGACAAGGATGGAAATCCTGTCAAGGGAAAAGTTAAGATTGAAGTAGTAGAAGCCTTCAAACTCTCCGATTTTATTACAGCTGGACTCACAACGCTTTCTAATGATAAACTTCTTTTATCAAATGGAATGCTATTCATAGACGCAACTTCTGATGGAAATTCTCTACAACTTCAAGAAGGAAAACAGCTTACCGTTTCGATGCCTACGATGGGAAACATGAGTAAAGAAGGTTTTCAGATGTTTACAGGAGATGGCACAAATTGGAAAGTAGATAGCTCTATGCTAGAAGAAGATTATTTGATTCCTTTACCTTTGGAGTTGCTTTATCCTGAAGGGAATGATTGGTTTGATTATCTTTGGGTTTACGATGGAAAAAGTTGTAAGTATGATACCACACTAATTAGCCTTACTAATCCGAAATATGAAAATACGATAATAGCTACTCAAGATTTTAAAACAAGATTTGTTGATCTTCTACTCATGAATAGCTTTATGAGTTGGACAAAAGGAACAAATTGGGAAAAAGAAAAAATGTATTATTTTAACTATGGCTGGAATTGCTCAAGGTTTGAATTAGATTACACAATGACGAATATATATTATCAAAATTACGAAAAGCCATTATGGTATTTGGATTCAATAGCTAAAGCTACATATAGTAGTTACTTAAATGACAAAAAAGTTCAATTAGCTGGGTACATTGTAGATAGTGTAACTTTAGAGAGCTATATTCAACAACCTCTAATATATTTTCCTAATTCAACAAAAAAAGAATTGAAAACCATAAAAGATTATGGAGTAGATTTGAATGCTAAAAATGCACATCAAAAACTAAAAGACTTAGGAGTATCAAAACAAGAAATAAGTGAAATTTTGGAGTACAACCTCAGAAGAGAAGCTCTTATTCAAGAATTAAAAAAACAAAAGCAAGCCATTGAAGACAAGAAGGCTATGGACAAACTCTATGAAAAAACAATCTTTTCTCTCAAAAAACTAGGTTGGATTAATTGTGATAGATTCTACGACGACCCAAAAGCAGGAAAAGCCGAAATTATGTTAGCTAATACATCTGATACTAAACTAAATTTTATAGACTTTTCTTTAGTAATTCCAGATATGAATGTCCGATTGATGAGTTTTAAAAGAAATAATGGTTTGTATTCCTTCACAAAGGAAGAGGGTGTGTACACAAAATTACCTATCGGAAAAGATGCCATTGTGGTAGGTGTTTCTGTTCAAAATGATTCTATCTTTTATGCTTCCAAGAAAATAAAAATTGAAGACGGAATTAGTCTTGATATGAATATGAAACACATTTCAAGTCAGAATTTGAAAGATTCTTTAAATATAGCTTTGGGAAAAGCAATGTAGCCTATGAGAGCATCTTAAAAACATTCCCCAACTCTTCAATCAAATCAGAAGGCAGCATTGATTCACTAGATTTGTTTTTGGCTGCTAGTTCGCCTGCTTTTCCGTGTAAAAATACACCGAATAGCAGGCTTTCTTCTGACGTGTAGCCTTGTGCCAAAAGTGAAGTAAGTATGCCTGTCAAGACATCACCACTTCCACCTGTCGCCATTCCAATATCACCAAAAGAACTATGATACATATCTCCATTAGGTAGAGCTAAAGCTGAAAAGCTACCTTTGAGCAAAATACAAAGCTCATATTCTTTTGCTAAATTTCTTAAAAGTCGGTGTCTTTCCTCTACAGTTTTGGTTTTTCCAAACAGACGTTCAAATTCTTTTGGGTGAGGTGTAAGAATAGAATTTTTGGGAACAAAATCTAACCAATCATCTTTTGTATTTTCGTAATTTCTGTTTTGTGCTAAAATATTGAGTGCATCAGCATCAATCACAATAGGATAATCAATGGTTTTTAGAAGGTGTAAAAACATATCTTGTGTTTTTTGTTCTGTTCCTATTCCACAACCGATTCCAATAGTTTTGTAATCTTGTGTTTTTTCTAATAAATCATCAGAAAAGGCAGATAAAAAATATTTGTTTTCTTTTTTACCCTTCTTATTTTTTTTGTCAAAATTATCTACCAAAACCATTGCTTCTGGAATAGCTGTTTGAAGGATTTCTACTCCACACTTCGGCGTTCTGATAGATAAAAGTCCTACTCCAGTTCGAAGAGCTGCTTTTGCTGAAAGCTGTGCTGCACCTATTTTTCCATAACTTCCCACTACCAAGAGTGCATGTCCGAATGTTCCTTTGTGTCCTGTTCGTGTGCGTGGTTTGTAGATTTGTTTTATTTTGTGTGTGGTAAGCCAGTAGTTTTGAGTGTCTAATTTTTCAATAAAATTTTTATCTAGTCCAATGTCCAACACTTCAAAGTTACCTACAAACCCACTGTATTCGTCAAAGAAAAACGAAAATTTTGGAGCTTGAAAAGTAAGTGTATGTGTTGCTTTTATAGTTAAGCTTTTATCAAAATATTGTCTTTTACTTTGGTTTTTGTCTGCAAAAAGCCCAGATGGAATATCTATCGAAATTACGTTCTGATTTGAGTTTTTATTAATAAACTGAATCGCTTTCCCTGCAATTCCTTCTGGAACTCTATTCAAACCATATCCAAAAATAGCATCAATGAGCCAGTCATTTTCAGAAATGGAAATCTTATTCAAATCCTCTTCTGCTTTGATTTCTACAATTTTGATATTCGAAATTTCTTGTATCCTTTCAAAGTTAGCTTTAAAATCATCACTTCGTTTATCTGAAAAAGCTACTACATATACATTTATTTGAAAAGCAAAGTTTGAGAGAAGTCTAGCAAGTACAAGTCCATCGCCACCGTTATTTCCAATGCCACAGAAAATATGAAATTCTGTATTGATTAAATGCTGTCCAAAATAATTTTGAATCCAATAAAATGCTTTTTTTGAAGCTCTTTCCATTAAATCTAAAGAAGAAATAGGTTCATTTTCAATAGTAGCCTTATCGGCTTTTTTCATTTGCTGTGCTGATAGGATTTTCATAATAAGAATAATTTTGGCTAGGCTGATTTGGATTTGTTACTAATTTATAGTTTTTGGATTGAAATAGAAAGGTTTTACCTTTACGCAAAATATCATCATTAAAATACTATGAAAAAAATAGCTTATATCGTTTTACTATTTCTTTTGGTTAGCTGCCAAGAATATGAATATATTCGTTTTGAAACGGCTCAACCTACGAACACAAAAGCACAAAACTTTTTCAGTCGTAAAATAAAAGGTGAGTACATAAATTGTTTAGATGAAAGCGAAAGGCTGATTATTAGTGATAAATCCATTATAGGTCATAAAAAAACAATAGTTAGTTTTTATAAGAGAGATTTTGATACAGATTCTACCATTTTAACGGATGAAGAAATACTCAGTGTTTTTGCAGATAAAAATTGTAATGTCAAAATTATTGGAGATTCGATAAAGGGAATTTGTATAGATATAGATACAGTATTTTACTTATCTGACCAGCACATCTTAAAAAGAGTAAAAGGAAGTTATTTCCTAAATAGAAAGGAAAGTAAAAATTTTTGGAGTGTAAATCGTTTAAGTCTGACGAATGATAGTTTGTTTATTGGGTATATTTTTCCTTCTGATACTCTGCTTAATTATGGTTTTGTATCTAAAAACGAAACAGCAGATGAAAAAGGAGAGATTGAAAGTATAGAGTATCTAATTTCTCCGAGTAAAAAAGAGTTTAAAGAAATAGCAAACTCTGATATTTTTATAGAGGAGAATTGTTATTACAAAACCAAGTAGTTTAGTGATTATAGAAAATAAAAACACCTATTCATTTTTAAATGAATAGGTGTTTTTAGAGTTTAAGACCGTAAAGATATTTATCTCAAATCTACTTCTTCCACATTTGGATGTTTGGCTTTATTGAACTGAAAATCAGAATCTGTTACCGAAACATTAGGTTGGAAGTTAGCAATTTTGTAAGAATGAACTCGTCCATTTTTTTCAAAAATACTCCAGTTAGCAAGGTTATGATTGGCTTTGTCTATCGTTAGGCGCACTTTGAAGAATTGTAAATTTTTATCTTCTGGAACTAAGTCAATTACCTTGTGAGGCTTACCATTTACTTTTACTTCTTCAACTACTACATACTTGTAGCCTTTTTTATAAATATCAAAAATGTCAGTTGGGTTTAGTCCGTCTGCTTCGTCGTAGCTCGTAATGGTTACTTCGTTGGCATCATCTAAAAATGTCCAGACCGTTTTGTGGTCGTTGTAGATTTCTTGTCCTTGGGTTTTGAGATGATATTTGTTTCCTTTTACAGTAATTGTTCCTGTAAGTGATTCGTTGATACTTTCTGATTCACTTGCCAACGTAGAGGTAAAAGTGGCTCTAAACGAATTGTATTTTTTGTATTTGTTGCTCATTGCATCCAAAAGCGCACGAGCATTTGCATCTTGAGCATAAAGAGAGGTAGTTGCTACATTTGCAAAAAATAAAGCAATAAAAATTATGAAAATCTTTCTCATTTTTGAATGTTATTTTTGGTTGAGTAATGGTTTGTTTTTAGGATAAATAAAATGATTATTGAATAGTTTACTAAAAACGTACCGAATTACTAAGACAGGATTTTATTTTAAATGTTATTCTTCCAAGTTTCAATAACCGTTCCAAATGAAAAACAAAAACTGAATTGTGTTTTTTTAAGAATAAAAAGAAAAAAATAGTCTATTAGGTAGCTATAATCATTAAAGTCAAAAAGTTTTATATCAGTATAATAACTGAAATTCTAGTAGTCTATATTTCAGAAAGTTGTATAAAAAGTCGTACCTTTGCTAACTTGTTTTAACACAGAAAAAGAAATTATCGTGCAATATTTACTTAATCATATCGAATCGCTTATCTTTTGTTCGCCTTCGCCTATTTCTGTAAAAGAAATTGAGCGAGTATTGTCAGAACTTTTTGGGACAGATGTTCCTAAAAAAGATATAGAAGAAGCTATTGAAGTGCTACAAAAACGCTATGAGCAGGCAGATTTTGCGATAGAAATAAAAGCTATTGCAGGAGGATTTCAATTTCTGACTAAAACGGAATTTCAGAGTAGTGTAAGTCTTTTGCTGACTCAAAGGGCAAAGCGAAAACTTTCCAAATCTGCTATCGAAACGCTTGCTTTGATAGCCTACAAACAGCCTATCACAAAGTCGAAGCTAGAGGCTATACGTGGCGTAAGTTGTGATTATGCTGTGCAGAAACTTTTGGAAAAAGAGCTTTTAGTTATCAAGGGAAAAGACAAATCTCCAGGGAGACCAATTCTTTACGGAACGTCAGATAAGTTTATGCACTATTTTGGGATAAATTCTTTAGATGACTTGCCTATGCCAGAAGATTTGTCTGCTGAAGATGTAGAAAATGCACAACAGCAAGCCAAGCTACAAGCCAAAGTAGAGGGAGAAGAAGGCGATGAGTTTTCACTCTTTAAGTTTAAGCAAGGGACAGAAGCAATTCAAAACAAGAAAAATCAAGAAGAAGATAATGAATGATTAGTTATCAATGTTTAGTGATTAATTGTAAATTCTGTAATACTAATTATATGGTTTAACTATTCATTATTTTATATGATAATAATGCATGATTATAAAATACATAAACTAATTCTTATTAATAGGTTTTAATTAATCATCGAAATTGTTTAAGACTTGAAAGTCGGCGAAGCCAATAGAGAAAAAGCAAATTATTTAAGGTCTGAGACTGACCTAATAGACTGAGGTCAGACCGACAATTGTAAAGCTACATTGCTTAAACAACTTTATCAATAACTAATCAATAAACACTATTGTATTACGAGATGCGCTCGTAATTTTAAATTTATCAACTGAATAATAGATTCAATGAAAAGTAACGATAAAAAGCCAAGTAAAAAAACATCTTTCCAACCCAAAGGTGATAACCAAGAGGAAAGACCTAAAAAAAATCGTTTTGACAAAGAAAAAAGAAAATCTACTAAACCTAGTAATTTGAAACGAAACAAAACCAGTAGAGAGAAACCAGAAACCAATCCAGAACAAACTGCTGAATCAAGATTTGAGAGAAAGGGAAAAAAAACAGTTTTTAAAAAGGCTGATAAGAAGTTCGAACGCTCAAAAATAATTTCCAAACCTACAAAGGAGGAAAAAACGACTCAAAAAACGGTCTCTGCTGCTGCCAATGAAACATGGCGACTCAATCGTTATATTTCTAATTCTGGAGTATGCTCAAGAAGAGAAGCTGACAAACTTATTGCTGCTGGAGAAATAAAAGTGAATGGCAAAGTCGTCAAAGAACTTGGTTTTAAAGTCAGAACAACTGACGAGGTAAAGTATAAAGGGAAAGTGCTTCGTAAAGAAAAACCTGTGTATGTCCTACTTAATAAGCCAAAAGATTTCATTACCACTACAAGCGACCCAAGAGGACGTAAGACCGTAATGGATTTAGTAAAAAATGCCACTACAGAACGCATTTATCCAGTAGGAAGACTAGACAGAAATACGACTGGACTTTTATTATTTACTAATGACGGTGAGGTAGCTAAAAAACTTTCTCATCCTTCTTATGAAGTACAAAAAATCTACAAAGCAACTTTAGATAAGCCATTTACAGAGGAAGATGTAGAAAAACTAAAACAAGGTTTGGAGCTAGAAGATGGAATGGCTAAAGCAGATGGAGCAGCTATTTTATCTCCTGATGGTCTTTCAGTAGGAATAGAATTACACATAGGAAAAAACAGAATCGTAAGACGTATGTTTGCTCATTTGGGCTATGAAGTGGTTAAGCTAGACCGAACTGTTTATGCAGGACTTACAAAAGAAACCATTGGACGTGGTAACTGGAGATTATTAAATGAAAGAGAAATCATTAGACTTCGTTTTTTTAATAAGCGAGGAGAGTAGGATTTCATGTATTGGTAAAACACCAACAACGGCTAAGAATACTGTAATTGGTATTTAGTAACACTGATAAGTTAAATAGCTTTGTATAAATTAGAAAGGTCTGATAATTTTCATTTTATCAGACCTTTAATTTTTAGTAATAGCTTGGCACTTTCAAGTCGTTTTTTCTTGCCCACTCTTTGATGATTTTCATTTCAAAGTCAGAAGGCGAGTGATTGAAACGACGCTGTGCTTGTACAATATTTCTATTTCTAGGGTTTACTTCAATCGTAACTAAAGAGTTTCCTTTTGAAAGTACATTTCGCATAGAAAAAATAGCTGCATTGCTGTTCTTACAGTTATTGGTGTAAGAACCCACACAGTGATTCATATTTCTTCCTTCTTCAAAGAGTTCTTGTCTTGTTAAGAGTTGATTAAAAACAAAACACTGTCCTGTTTTGGCTTTAACATAATTCTCTTTGATAATAAAATGCGCCCACTCTTGAGGTACTTGACGAACAATTCCGACTATTTTAAACCATTCAAAAGCTACTCGCCAAAGGGCATCCCATGTTCTACCTTTCAATTCGAAGTTTGGAAAAGGAGGATTCTTCCGAACCACTTGCCCCTTGTTATTTGCACCCCACGTTTTGGCAAATTTTTGCGCCCAAATATATTCTACCACAATTTCTAGTTCTTGTGCTGTTGCATTCGGACGATTTCTGTACAAAAATCCTATTACCTCTTTCCAAAAATTTTCTTTAGGATAAAGGTACTTTCCTAAATCAGTTTTGATGAGATTATTGATAAAAGGTGTAGATGCACCCATAGCTTTTGCCTGTCCGTATCTGATAGCAGCTACAAATGTAAATTTTGCAGGAGCTTTTACAAAGTGGTGAGCTTCTTTTTTGGTAATCGGTACAGGAAAATGGTTGAGCTTTGAAGCATTTTTTCCTTGTGCTACATCAATAAACCAACTTCTAGCCAGTTGATTTTCATTATCAAACCAAAGTGAAGTCATACAATGAGGTACTTCATACTTTACAAAAAGGTGTCTTACCAAATCAGTAAAGAGTTTCAACGAGTTACGTCCTTTTGGTTTCCAATCTTCAATATTTCTAACAAAAAAAGCGTGTTCTTTTGCTACTGAAGCAAGCGCATCAAGCATATACTCTTCTTGTAATAGCGATTCAACCTTTCCCTTTTTTGCAATACGAGCTACAATATCTGAAAATTCCTTGCTATGAGAACCCGAACTCATAAGCTCAACAAGTTTTCTTGCTTTATCACTTGCATAGATAGGAGAAGGCTCGTCGTTATAATGTTTTTTAGCTACTTTTCGTAATGATTTTACGCTATGTTGTTTACTTTCTTTAAGTGAATTTTGATAATCTTGAATAATTTGTTGTTCTCTAAGTTTTCTAAGTTTGAGTTTTGATAAAGCCATGATTTCTATATTTTTAGGCTGTTTCTAACAAAAGGCAATACGAAGGAGGTACAAAAACGAGAGTTTTTGCAAACAAAAGCGATGAAAAAGATGTCGTTGGTAGGAATACTTCAACAACGGTAAGGTAATGTAGAATGGTTGTTCTGAGCAGCTTATTTCTAACCATTCTGTTTTCTTAGAGAAAAGTAAAGAATAGGGAGAGAAACAAGACGAATTACCTATATTTTGAAAGGTTGTTTTTGCGTAACATCATTGTTTTATAATTTTTTGGATAAGGTTTGCCTTATCCAAATGAAAATATTTTTCTTAAAAATTAATTACTATTTGTATGACACTTTGGAAGTGTTCTGACAAAGTAGTTGTTTTTTTTAGAATTTGTAACCCTAACCAAAAAGAACACAAAAGAAGTTCCTTGCTTATAAAAAAAAATAAAAATGTAGCTCACTTTTTAGAGTGAGAAGAAAATTAGTATTAATAAAAATACAGAACAAGATGATAGAAATAATAGCCAAAAAAGGAACAGAACTTTCTGAAAAAGAACTTCAACAAATCACAAATATTGCACAAAAAGCTAACCCTGCTTTTCCAGATAATTATATCACTCATTTTCATATTGAAAGATACAATCCTATTTTTTATATGCACAAATTGGAAGGCAAAACAGTCGCTGTGCAGGCATTTTTCAACAGAAAATTAAAAACGTCATTTCATCAAAAGCCCTTAGAAATCATTTTTGTAAGTGTAGTTTTTAAAGATACAGAAGCAGACCATTACATTAAGAATTTTGCTAAAAAGGGAAATATTCTTTTTCTAAAACGCACTCTTGGACAGTTTTGGTTTTTACGAAAATTTCTCTTCATTTTTCAAACCTACAACCCAAAAGCTATTGAGCGAATTTCTCCTGCTTTTTATGAAGTTTATCCAAAAATAGATATGCCTGTTTCAGAAAAAGTTTATGATTTTGTTCGTAGTTTTATTGACAATCATTTGAAGTCTGACGAAATAGAACTTAGTGATTATCTTATCCGAAAAAATAAGTTTGATGTTCCTGTACCTATCACAGAAGTTTGGAAATCGGCATATCAATCTAAAAGTGAAAAGCTAAATGCTTTTTTTATGCAGCACGAAATTATAAGCAAAAAAAATACATCTTACTTTTTAGAAGGCAGAGCCGTATTTTTTGTGGGGTATTATAATTTTTGGAAGAAACTAAAACAGAAGTTTTTACCTAAACTTTAGAAAACCATTTTTTGAGTGCATAATTCAATATCACATAATACAAAATCAGCATAGTCAGATAAATAAAAATACCAAGTAATAGATGGCTTTGAGCGTATTCTATGTGTGGTTCTAAAAGCGATAAAAACTTAATAGAAATCACAATTCGTCCAGTATTTGCAATGATAGTAACACACCAAGCCAAGAAAAATGAAACCAAAAAAGCATAAAAAAAACGCCACACATCAGTTACTTTTTTATGTAACAAAAATCCTCCAACAAGAAAAGCCATCAGCCAAAAATTCAGTCCAGAACAGCTTTTATCAATAATCGTAATAGGCTCAATTTGAGTACAGACATAACCTTCTCCTTTCAAAAAATCGAAGTCAAAACCTGTAATTTGTTCTACCCAAAGCGTAGTAGGTTTCAGAAGCCAAACAGAATATTCTACATCAAGATTTGTAAAAATCCATTTGAAAGAAAAGCCAACACAAAATAATGTAAACAGGAAAATAATATGTGATTTTTTCATTACTGTTTCCTAAAACTAAAAAGCCTTTCAATATTTTCTTTTTTATTCTCATGATAGATAGGCTGGTGAAAATCATTCAAACGATTCAGAAGTGAAACGAGTTGTAGTTTTTCATTTTCTTCTAAATCTCCCACAATAAGTTCTCCTATTTTCTGCATTCGCTCTACGTGCGCAAAAAATACTCCTTGTCCTGCTTTTGTAACAAATAAAGCCTTGCTACGCCCATCAGTTTCTGATTTTTTTTCTGTAATAAAACCATTTTTTTTCAAGCGTTTCAAAATTTCTATGCCTGTTGTTTTTTCGTGGATATGATAGTCTATGATTTCTGTTTTGGTACTTCCAGCCTTTAGCATAATGCTTCCCAAATAGGTAAAATCATCTAAGGTAGTCAGAGGACTGTTTTCTAAGGCTTTTTTTACATAAAACTTAGCAAAACGATACATGTAGCCAATAAACTTTCCAATAAGACTATCTAATGTTTCACCTGTAGGTTCTAGTTTGATAGCCTGTCTTTGTTTTTCTACTTCTTCTGCATTTGTTTTTTCATATAACCATGCAGAAAATTCAGCCAAATCATCTTTTTCCAATTTCTGCCCTGTTTGGTTCTCATATTCTTGAGCTTTATCTATAAGCTGGTGTAAAATATCGTAGTTCATTTTTTTGGGAGGTGTATCGTCGGTGGAGACACCGACAACGGCTGTTGTTACAAAATTTTAGGGCAAAGGCTTGCCTTTGACAAAATATATTAGTTTTGATTTAAAACTATAACGTACTAAATTTGAAAATGTTTTTTATGAAATTTAATAAAAAAGTGTGATTTAGTCCAAACAATCTAAAATAATTTCTGTTTAACCAACATTAAACACATAAAAAATTATTGAAATTTTATTTTTAATACGAAAACATACTTAATTTATTCACCTAAAAAATATCTCAAATGAAAATTTTACCGTTTAACTACCTGTTTTTATTTTTATGGTTTGTTTTTTCTTTTCCTGTTTTGGCACAAGATACTAATCAAAATATAGAAGAAGAATCTACTAAAACAGAAAAAGCTGTAAATAAAGGAATTGTACAAGGAACTGTCAGAGATAAAGACACACAAGAGCCTCTGATTGGCGTTTCGGTCATCGTTTTGGAAAGTGACCCCATTATTGGTGTGGTTACAGATTTGGAAGGAAATTATAAACTAGAAATTCCAGTAGGAAGTTATAATATTCAAGCCTCTTATGTCGGTTTTGCACCTCTTACAAAATTTAATATTGTTGTAAATACAGGAAATGCTAATAATTTGAATTTTGAACTTGCCGAATCAGCATCTAATTTGGAAGGTGTCGAAATTGTAGCAAGAAAAGAAACGTCTGCTTCTCCTACGACGGTTGAAAGTCCTCTTTCTACACAGAGACTAACGACAGAAGAAATAAAAAGTAATCCCGGTGGAAATTTTGACATTTCTCGTGTAGTTCAAGCTCTCCCAGGGGTGGGAACAACGAGTGGCTCTGTGGGAGGCTTTCGCAACGATATTATTATTCGTGGAGGTGCGCCAAATGAAAATGTTTATTATTTAGATGGTATCGAAATTCCAGTTATCAATCATTTTGCTACACAGGGAAGCGCAGGAGGACCAACAGGAATTTTGAATGTTTCTTTTATTGAAGATGTAACCCTTAGTACTTCAGCTTTTGAGGCTCGTTACGATAATGCACTTGCTTCTGTCTTTACCTTCAAACAAAAAGAGGGAAATTCGGAGCGTTTTCAAGGAAATGTTCGTCTTTCAGGAACAGAACTTGCCACTACTTTTGAAACTCCACTAGGAAAAAATACGACAGCACTTTTTTCGGCTCGTCGTTCGTACTTGCAATTTTTATTTTCTGTTTTGGATTTGCCTATCCGTCCCAATTACTGGGATTTTCAATATAAAGTAACGCATAAATTCAACGAAAAAACAACGCTTACAGCCATTGGAGTAGGTGCAATAGATGAATTTACTTTTGAAGCTCCTAAAGAATCTACACCAGAAACAGAGTATATTTTACGTTCCAATCCAAGTATCAATCAGTGGAATTATACGACTGGTTTTGCGCTCAAAAGATTAGTAAAAGATGGATATGTAAATGTAGCACTCAGTAGAAATATGTTTGATAATCGTTTAGACCAATTTGAAGACAAACAAGAAACTGAAGAGTTCAGAACATTGCTTTTAGAATCACAAGAAATAGAAAACAAGCTAAGAATTGATGTAAATAAAAATAAAAATGGTTGGAAATACGCTTACGGTTTGGTAGGACAGTATGTAAAGTTTAACAATGATATTTTTAGTAGAATCAGAAAAGAATTGAGAGATTCGACAGGAAATATCATTCAACCAGAGGTAACTATCAACTATAACTCTGCCATTGATTTCTTTAGATATGGAGCTTTTGGACAAGTTTCAAAGACAGTTTTGAATAACAAATTAGGACTTTCTTTCGGCGTTCGTACAGATATGAATACGTTTACAGAAACAGGAAATAATCCTTTCGAAACACTTTCTCCACGTCTTTCAGCTTCGTATTATCTCAATGATGAGTGGTCTATAAATGGTTCGGTAGGGCGTTATTTCAAACTTCCGATTTATACAGTGTTGGGTTTTCAGAATAAAGCAGGCGAATTTGTCAATAAATCCAACAAATATATTTCTTCTACACACTACGTTTTAGGAACAGAATTTATACCACGAACAAGTACACGTTTTACCTTAGAAGGCTTTTATAAAAGCTATGCCAACTACCCTGTTTCGGTGCGTGATGGAATTTCACTTGCTAATCAAGGAGGAAATTTTGGCTCAATCGGAAATGAAGAAGTTGCCAGTATTGGAGAAGGAAGAGCTTATGGAGTAGAATTTTTATTCCAACAAAAACTTATCAGTAAAATTTTTGCAGTATTTTCTTATACCTTTGTTAGAAGTGAATTTTCAGGTTCAGACGGAGAACTCATCGCTTCAGCGTGGGACAACGGACATTTGATTTCAGCCATTTTAGGAAGAAAATTTGGCAGAGGTTGGGAAATGGGTTTGAAATACCGTTTTGCAGCAGGTGCACCTTACACACCTTTTGATTTGTTAGAATCAAGAAGAAATTATTTGAGTATCGGAACAGGTGTTTTGGATAATTCTCGCCTAAACTCCGAACGCTTAGGTAATTTCAGTCAGTTTGATTTTAGAATAGACAAAAAAATCAATTTCAAAAAAATTACGTTAGACCTTTATTTTGATGTTCAGAATGCTTTTGTACAAACTTCGCCACAGTTTCCACGCTATACCTTTGCTAGAACGGCAGATAATTCGGGTTTTCAAACCACCGACGGACAACCTATAAGAAACGACGGTTCAAACGCCATCCCGACTTTCTTAGAAGATGATGAGCCTAGTGTTTTGCCTACGATTGGATTTATTTTGGAGTTTTAGGACTGTTGTTGGTGGAGAAACCAATAACGGCAAGAATGTTTTTTTGTAGAGCCAAGGTTTGCCTTGGCTTTTTGTGTTATTGACTGAAGTTGATGAGGTTTAAATGTTACTTTTACTTTTTTATATGATTCCATTTATAGTGCATAAATTTTTTCCATTACCTTCTCATTTTTTTTTATGAAAAAACTTTTAAATATATTATTTCTTATATTAGGCTTAAGTAGTATTGCTAAAGCGCAAATTGATGTAGATGATGTTTCTTCAATTTCAATTACTGACCAACTAAATATCAACTATGAGAAAATAAACTCATACGTTTTTGAAATTTGCTTTAAGGACTCTATCGAACTTTGGCATACTAAGCAAATTACTAGAGGGGAATTTTATCAAGAAATTTTTAAGCAACAAACGGATAGTGTTTATTCTAGTTCCATTTTAAAGGCAAAAAGAAATAAAAATATAGATAGTCTTATAGCTATGTATGAGAAGAGAAGGGAGTTTTTAGAAAATGCTTACTTGAATTACTGCGATACCGTACAACCAGTTTTTATCAAGTATATTCCTAAAGATGTTATTATCAATCTATTGGAAGGAGTACAAGATTCGGTATATGATGAAGAGATATTTCTGTTAGAGCTAAACGATAAAGTTTCTTATGGTAATTCAATTACTATGACTAGCTATTATCCATTGTTTGGAATGACAATATGCTCCCCAACTGACACGCTTGTTATTTTTAATTACGGACAACAAGACTTAATGCTACCTTGGTGGAATAAAACTAAAAAACGAAACCTGTACAATCCGAAAATAAACTGGTCTCTTTATGCCATCATACCAAAAGAAATGAGCTACAATAGAGAAAGGTTAGTAAAAGGATTGAGTAAATAAACATCAAATTGAAAGAGCGATAATAGTATTTTTTCTAAAAAAATATTTTAGTTGTTTTGTAAAAGTGTGATAAATGCAATTTTTTATTAGATTTGTTTTAACTATCTTCTAATAAACAATCTAATTATGAAAAATAAATGTTTTTACGTTTTACTATTTTTTGCTATTGTATTTCCTTTTCTTTCAAAAGCACAAACTAATGTTTACGAGCAAAAAATAGTAGAGCATTGGCAAAATAACCAAACTGATAGTACTTTATTTTTTTATGAGCGTTTGCTAGAAGAAACGAATCCTAAGAAAGAATCAGAGAAGTATATTGAAGTTCAAAAAGAATATCTCAGAGTAGCTTATTTGATAGGAAAAGCAGAAGCAATAAAAAAATCTATTGAAGAACTAAAATCTTTAAAGCTACATCCAAAAAAAGAAAGTGATTTAATTCATCAAATTACTTATCAAGAAGCAAAATATCAGTATTGGAAAGGATATTATAAAGAATCCACAGAACTACTAGCACAAATCCCAAACTATAAAAATTTAAAATTATATCAGTTAGCAAATCGGTATGCAACTGTTGCAAAAATAGATACAAGTTTTTTGGAAATTCAGACATTTGAGGATAATAAATTTGAAACAGCTTCCCAGCAAACTTACTTTTTAAGTCAGCTTTTTGGGTTATACGGAATGCCAAAAGATGCTCTAGAATTTGCCAAAAAGGCTATTGATTATCTTCCAAAAGATGCCAATAAAATAGAAGAAGTAAAGTTCAAACTGCATTATACTGACATTCTACTATTGGATTTGTATGAAAGTAAAGAGAGTGAGAAATTTTTATCAGAAATGGAAGGTGTGATACAAGAGTATGCTTCTGAAACAGAACTAGCACTTCGTTTTTGGTGGCTCAAGACAAGTAAAGCCTTTGTAGAAAGAAGAACACGAAATAAACTACAAGAAATAGATTCTGTATTAGAAATTTGTAAGAAATTTCCTGTTACTCAATCTATTGTGTATGATAATATCAAAATGAAAAGTGTTCTGTTGTTAGAGGCTCGTAAGTGGGAGGAGGCAGAAACTTGGATAGATGAAAATATTGAAATTTTTACAAAGTTATACTCTGAAAAATCTATACAAGTAGCACAGTTGTATGCTCACAAATCGTTACTTTATTTCTATCAAAATTTTTATCAAAAATCTATTGATTACTCAAAAAAAATACTAGCTAATCCCTTAGCTTCTGAAAATTTGAAAATGGATGTCTATAAAGTGGCTGCTGTTACCTACTCAAAGGTAAACGATTACGAAAGAGCTTTTGAGTATGCCAATCAGTATTTAGTTCTTACCAAAAAAGCATTAGGAGAAAATCATTTGCAGATAGCAGCTATCTATTCTTTATTTGCAAGTCTGCATAGAGAGCAAGAAAACTTTGAACAAACGATTGAGTATGCCAAACGTGTGATTGAAATTTATGCCCAAACAAACGACGAAAGTCTGCCTATTGCCATAGCTCGTTCACATCAAATTATTTCTACGGCTTATTTAAAACTAGATGAAAACGAAAAAGCTCTTTCTCATAGCTTGGAAGCAAAAGAGATTATGGAAGAACGCTTTCTAAAAAGTAGATTCTATGTACTTGCTTCTACGTATATCAATATGGGAATGGTGTACAGAAATCTTGAAAATTATGATTCTGCATATCAATATTACCATCTTTCTTTGGCTGCTGAAAAATCAATTCCACAAAAAAACTGGAATATTGCAAGAATAGGTGTAACCTACAACAATTTAGGCTATGCTTTTGAGGCACAACAAAACTACGATTCGGCTATTTTTTATTATGAAAAAGCATTGGAAGTAAAAGAACAAGATTGGAACAGTGCAAATGTGTTGAATAATTTAGCAAATACGTTTTCTGCTATTTCAGACTTTAAAAAAGCAAAAGAAAACTACCAAACATCACTTTCTCTTAATAATTTAGGGAAAGAATATGCTGATTTCGAAGTAGCCATAGATTCTTATAAAGGACTGGCAGCTCTGCCTGTTTTTTCTTTTACAGAACGCTTAGAGTATTACAAAAAAGCAGATGAGGTGATAGACAAAATGCGCTCACAGATATATACTGACAATGACCAACTTTTAGTGAGCAAGCTCACAACAGAAGTTTATGGAAAGGCTCTTTCATTGTGTTTTGAAGCTACCAAATCAAAAAACATAGACAAAAAAATTTATGAAGATGCTTTTTACTTTGCAGAGAAAAACCGTGCTTTTCTACTGCGAAAGCAGACCAATGAAACACTATTTCTAGCACAAGTGCCTAATAACCTAAGAAAAAAAGAAGCAAACTATAATTCTCTGATTGACCATTATCAACGCCAAGTTTGGCAACTTGAAAAGGAAGAACCAGCACAAAGTACACAACTGGCGTATTACAACCAACAACTTTTAGAAACAAGAACAAAGCACCAAAAGCTAAAAGAAGAGCTGTCAAGCAAATTTGAAAGTTATAAAAATTTAGAAAAACCAATACATTTAGTAACAACAGAAGATATTAAGACCAATCTACGTGAAGAAGAACAAATGCTTATTTATCAATGGTTTGAACCTTATTTGTTTATCCAAGTGATTGATAAGAATAGACAACTTTTTTATAGAGTAAAACCTATTGATTTTGAAAAATTACTCAAAAACTATCGCAATGGCATTGCTAAAGATGGTAGTGCAGAAAAATTTGTAACACAAAGTGATGCACTTTATAAAATTTTGATTCAACCTATTATTTCACATATTGAAAAAAGCAAAAAACTAATTATTATTCCAGATGCTATTCTACAACAAATTCCATTTTCTACGCTAATCAGTACATCTGAAAATAAGGATAATATATCTTATCAAAATATTAATTATCCACTATTAAACTTTCAAATATCTTTTCATTATTCTTCCTCTTTATGGAATATGGAAAGGGAAAAAAAGTCTAAAGAGTATGAATATGAGTTTGTTGGGCTTGCTCCTGTTTTCAATTTTGATGAAACTAATAAGAATCTCATAGCATCAAATAGCAGAAACCGACTTACTTCTTTGCCTTACAGCGAAGAAGAGGTCAGTCAGATAGCCAAACTATTTGAAAACAAAGGTCGGAAATCCTTAGCTTTAACAAATCAGCGTGCAAATCAAGAAAATTTGGAGAGCTATGCAACCAAAACACGTAGATTGCATCTAGCTACACATAGTCAGACATTTACAAAAACGCCTTTCAATTCTCATATTTGGCTATTTGGTAATGATTCTGCTCAAAATAATTTGGTTTCAAAGAAAATATATGCCAGTGATTTGTATGGAATGTCTTTTCCAAACGAATTAGTTGTTTTGAGTAGTTGTCGTTCTGGAGTAGGGCAAGTAGTAGAAGGAGAAGGAGTAATTACGCTTACTCGTTCGTTTCTCAATGCAGGAACACAAAACATTGTTTTTTCTCTTTGGCAAATAGACGATTTAGCTACAAAAGAGCTTATGGAAATTTTCTATAAACAGGTAGCCGAAGGAAAGCCATATACTGAGGCGTTACGACTTGCCAAGAAAGAATTATCTACCTCTGAAAAATTTAATAGTCCTTTTTATTGGTCTGGGATTTTGCTTATTGGAGATTAGTAATAATATTTTGTTAAAAAAAATCTTTTTTTAATATAAAATTACATTTTGGCACAGATTTTTTATAGACACCATCAAATTTAATTATAAATTTACCCATCACTTAATCTACTTAAAATTATGAAACTTGATTCTACGAAATTTCTACATTTATTTATTCTACTTTTTATAATATCTGCTTGTTCGTCGGGTAAAAAAGCCTTACAAAGAGGAGATTATTACGATGCTACTCTTAAAGCAGTAGAACGTCTGCGCCAAAGTCCAAATAACAAGAAAGCTAGACAAACACTAGGAGAAGCCTATTATAGAGCTGTAGAGGAAAATTTGAGAACAACACGCACATTAGACACCAAAATAAATCCTCTCAACTGGGAAAAAATTGCAGAAAGCTATGGAAGAATCAATACAATGGGCGATGAAATTCGTCGTAGTCCTGCTGCTTTACGTATTGTCAAAAATCCGACAAGCTATCTAGGCGAAGAAATAAAAGCTAAAAACAAAGCTGCCGAAGCTCGTTATAATGAAGGTGTGAAAGCAATGGCTCTAAACACAAGAGAAGATGCAAAAAAAGCATATTATCACTTCGTGAAAGCTGACGAATGGGTAAAAGGATATAAAGACGTAGCGACACAAATCACAACGGCAAGAGAAGCAGCGACATTAAAAGTATTGGTGCAGCCTATTCAAGTGCCTAATTCGTTTAGTGTAGGAAGAGATTTTGTACAAAGCCAAGTAATGGAATATTTGAATACTAACCGAAGAATGAATGATTTTGTAGATTTTTATCTTTCTTGGGAAACTCCAAACTATTGTTGTGCTGACCAATATCTGATGATGAGTTTTGATCAGTTTACAGTAGGGCAAGTATTTCAAAAAGAAAAAACAACAACAGCAGTAGATAGCGTCAGAAGAAGTGTTCGTTTGGATGACGGTTCGTCTAAAACAATCACAGATGCTGTAAAAGCTGATTATACACATCACGAACAATATGTAGTTTCTAATGGACTTTTAGACGTACGTGTGGTAGATGCCAAAACCAACAGAATTTTGATGCAAGACAAGTATCCAGGTGAGTTTGTTTGGAGAAATGAGTGGGGAACGTATCAAGGCGACAAAAGAGCTTTAGACGATAAGCAAAAAGAAGCCATTAAAGTACGTCCTGTTGCGCCACCACCACCACAAGATTTATTTGTTGAACTCTTTAAGCCCATCTATAGCCAACTGACTGAAAATATGAGAAGGTTTTATAGAAGTTATTAATTATAGAATTGAAAGTCAGTGTAGCTAATTACGAATTTTTAGTTAGGCAAAACTTTAGAACTCGCTTCTTTTGAAAAGTAAGCGAGTTTTTTATTTTTTCTAGTTCAACAGCTCACTATCTCCATATCCATCTCCTTTATCTAGTTCTCTAAAATAAAATACAACTGACCCATTAGAAGAGATTTTGAGTTCGCAGTAGCCTTCTAATTGCATGGTTTCCAAAACTTTTTTAGACTCTTTTAAATTTAGGTCGGTTTTCATTGCTAGTTCGGTAGGTGTGAGATGTCCACCGTTTTGGGAAGCTACCTGCAAAATTTGTTGTTCATATTTATTCATCAGAAATCTACGCTGTCCTAATTTTGAGCTTCTCCATAAGAAAAAACCTACTATGGCAGGAATAATTCCCAAAGCTACTCCTCCCAAAAGACCATTTACTACTTCATTTTTTCCTTCACTAATTGTACCCAACATAGCAATAAAGAAAATACTGCCTATGATTAAAAGGATAATTCCAATTATTTTACCAAGTTGATATTTAAGTGTTTGCATACAGGTTTGTTTTAAATATTTTATATATCAATATACTCTTTTTTTGTCTTCTAAACAATTTATTGAGCAATGAAGTATTAGCTTTGAAATGATATGCTTTGTGAGAGTATAAAATTATTCTATCTAATAGAAAAACGTTTTTATCGAAAGTAGTGATATTGAAATTTATTTTTTTCTTTTTGCTTCAATTTTTGCGTATTTTTCCATATTAAAAATAAAACTATATAAATATTGAGTTCAATGAAATACATGAGGTACATCTGTACACTTTTTTTCTGTATTCTGATTATATATGGCTTATCTGTTTTTTCTAATTTATCTTTTGCTCAATTTACCGATTTTGGAGATACACCATTAGAGGCTGAGCATCTTGGTAGTGAGCAAGGGTTGTCAGAATCTACAGTGCTTTCAATTCTACAAGACCAGAAAGGATTTATGTGGTTTGGAACACAAGATGGACTAAATAGATATGATGCCTACAAATTCAAAATATTTAAACTAAAAAGAGGAGATTCTACTTCTTTGCCAGATAACAATATACAGACGCTTTTCGAATCTAAAGATGGTACAATTTGGGTGGGAACAGGGGCTGGCTTTTCTATGTATAATCTTGATTTTAATAACTTTATAAACTATTATCATCAAGAAACTAATAAAAAAACTATTTCTGATGACAGAATAAATGCAATCACTGAAGACACAACAGGAGCAATTTGGGTAGGAACGAAAAAAGGCTTGAATAGATTCGATAGAAAAACAAAGACTTTCGAAAGGTATTTTGCTGATGGAAAAAATAACTCTATTCCTCATAATGAAATAACAGCCTTATACACAGATACAAAAGGTAATGTTTGGATAGGTACACAAAATGGAGTGGCTCGCTACCAACCCAAAACCAACAATTTTAAAGTATATGTAGCTGATTCTACTTTTTCTACTTTGCCCAACGGACAAATAACTTGCTTTTTTGAAGACCGTTTTAAAGCTCTTTGGATAGGCACTAGAAATGGAATAGGGCGATACAACCGTCTTGGGGATAACATTTCAGCCTACAAAGCCTCACCGTATCCGATTGAGGGAATTGCACAAGATGAAGGTGGAGATTTATGGATTATATCTGTTGGAGAATTAGGAAAGTTTAATCAAAATAATCATACTTACAAACGCCAAAATATAGGAAATACGTTTGAGAATTATGGCTCTTTTCAAGCTATTGCAAAAAGTAAATCTGGACTTTTATGGATAGGAACAAATAAAAATGGAGTCTTTAAGGTAAATACTCGCACAAAGCAGTTCAAAACATTTCGTCATAATCCAGAAAATACCAATAGTTTACCTCCTGCTTGGGTTTGGAGTATTGAAAATTCTGATAATAACAATCTTTGGGTAGGAACAGCAGATGGTTGGAGTTATCTAAATGTAGCTAAAGATTCCACATTCAATTACACCACACTTTTATCTTCTTTTCAAAATCCGAATAACAGAGATATAACAGCATTGCTCAACGAGGGCGACTCTGTATTGTGGGGAGCAGTAATAAACAATGGAATTTTTAGAGCTAAACTAGACAGACAAACTCAAATTCCTATCGAATTTCAAACTTTTGTAGAAAAAGCAAATGATAGCTTAAATGCTTCTCCAAGTGGAAATGCAATTTATACAATGTATAAAGATAGTTTTGGTAAAATATGGGTAGGAACAGCTAAAAGGGGACTAAATGAAATTTATGAAGACACAACAGGAAACTATTTATATCTGAATCAAAATACGATTGCACCTAAAAAATATCGCTTTAGGTATTTCAATTATGATAAGAATGATAAAACTTCTTTAGCTGGAAATAGTGTGCGTGTCATTTTTGAAGATAGAAAACAAAATCTTTGGATAGGAACAGAAGAAGGAGGTCTTAGCCTCGCTAAAAGGGACAACAATGGAAATATTTTATCCTTTCAGAATTTTTCTTACAAAGACAACGACCCAAAAAGTATAAGTAGTAATGCTATTCGCTCTATTTGGGAAGACGAATCGGGTTATCTATGGCTTGGGACGCCTAATGGATTAAACCGTTTTGACCCAAAAACAGGACAAGCCCTGCATTTTGGAGAAACCTATCCAAAACTTAGCCGAGTAATTCATGGAGTATTGGGAGACAAAAAAGAAAACCTTTGGCTGAGTACGAATAATGGTATCTTAAAATTTGACATTGGAGATAGTACAATATGGGAATTTACTATGGAAGATGGCATACAGAGCAATGAGTTCAATTCTGGAGCATATCATTTAAGAAAAAGTGATGGTATGATGTTTTTTGGAGGAATTGGAGGACTAACGATGTTCCATCCAGATACAGTTCGTCCCAATGATTATTTACCTCCAGTAGTATTGACCGATTTCAAGATTTTTAATAAATCTGTACCTGTTAAAGATAAAAATAATAAAAACTCTCCTCTCAAACACCATATTTCAGTAGTAGATGAGATTGTTTTGGATTATGAAGACCAAGTAATTACTTTTGAATTTACGGCACTCAATTTTTTACACCCAGAAAATAACAGATATTCTTACCGTTTAGAAGGCTTTGAAGAAAACTGGAACGAAGTAAATGACCGTCGTTTTGCTTCTTACACTAACCTGCCCAAAGGAGAATACAAATTTGTAGTGCGTGCTGCCAACAACGACGGACTTTGGAACAATGAAGGAGCATCTGTCAGAATCAAAATGCGCCCTCCTTATTGGGAAACATGGGGATTCAGAACACTCTTTGTTTTAGCTATTGCTGGAGTTTTTTGGGGAATTTATTATTTCCGAACCAAGTCTATAAGAGAGCAAAATCAGAGATTAGAAAATTCGGTCAAGGAAAGAACAGGTGAGCTTTTAGAAACCACTGAAGAACTACGTGTGCAGCGAGACCAACTAGAAAGTGCGTATGCAAATATTCGCCTTTTGAGTGATATTGGAAGACAAATAACAGCCAGTTTACATCATAAAGAAATTATCCGAGCTGTTTACGACAATATCCAAAAGGTAATGCCTGCTGATGCTTTTGGTGTCGCTATATTTGATAAAGATGCCAATTATTTGACAGTCTCTGGTTTTATTGAAAATGGAAATGTCCTTCCTTTTCATGTAGTAGATTTGAACGACAAAAATGAGCTTGCTGTGAAGTGTTTTAATGAACAGCGTGAAATTATAATTCACAATGTGGAGCAAGAGTACGCAAGGTATATGGAAGAAAAACCAAATCCAATTTTTGGTAAAACGACTTCTTCTGTGGTGTATTTACCTCTTGTGTTAGGAGAACGAAAAATGGGTGTCGTTTCGGTGCAAAGCTATAAAGAAAATGCCTTTGACTCCAATCATTTGTCTATTCTGCGAAATTTGGCTACTTATATTGTTATTGCTTTAGATAATTCACAAGCCTACACCAAAATAGAAGCTCAAAACAGAGAAATAGATGAAAACAGAATTGCACTTGAGGCTAAAAATAAAGACATTACAGATAGTATAAATTACGCTAAACGTATTCAACACGCACTTTTGCCTCCTCTTTCTATTTTAAAAGATAAGTTTGAAGCCTTTGTGTTATTTTTGCCTCGTGATATTGTGAGTGGCGATTTTTATTGGTTTACAGAAAAAGATGGAAAAACAATTGTTGCTGCTATCGACTGCACAGGACATGGCGTTCCAGGTGCGTTTATGTCTATTATTGCCGAAACACATTTAGACAGAATTGTAAATGTGATGGGAATAACTAGCCCTGCAATGATTTTGAATGAGCTAGATAAGTCTGTGCGAAATACATTACGTCAAAACGAAACACAAAGCCGTGATGGAATGGATATGTCGATATGTGTTATAGATGATGAAAATAAGAAGGTAACCTTTGGAGGAGCAAAGAATCCACTTATTTATATTGCTGATGGGAAAGTAGAACAGCAAAAAGGTAGCATTAGAGGCATTGGAGGATATTCAAGAAAGTATTTGAAGAAAACGCCAACTTTCACAGAACACATCATTGAAGTAACACAACCCACTACTTTTTATATTTTTTCTGACGGCTACCAAGACCAATTTGGAGGGAAGCACAATGAGAAATTTATGAAAAAACGTTTCCGTAAGGTCTTACAAGACATTCACAGAGAGGGAATGCAAGCACAAAAAGAGCTTTTAGAACGTGGTTTTATGCGTTGGAAAGGTAAGCATCAGCAGATAGATGATGTTCTTGTGATTGGATTTAAAATGGGGTAGATTAATGAAAAATGCAAAGTTAAAAGTAAAAAATTGCTTAGAGCTATGAAAAATATTTTCATGTGCTTTCTCAACCGTAAACGAGGTTTTGAACCGTCGTTTAGGATAGCCTTTCCTCGTTGATAGTTGTGTTTTGAGCCTCAACGACGGTTATCTTCTGTGTTTCATTCTATATGCTTAATAAATCTAAATTCTAAAATTCAATTAATCTACCACATACACATCTTCGCCTTCTTTGGTCATGAGGTATTTTTCTCTAGCTATTTCTTCTAGGCTTTTGGCGTTATTGATTTGCTCTTGTTTAGTTTCCAAAAGGTCAATTTGTTTGCTATAATATTGTTTTTCTGCTTGTAGCTCGTCTAGCGTTTGGCGCATTCGAATCTGATTCAGAATATCATTGCCATCTAAAAAAAACATCCATAAAATGAAGGCAACAAAAAACCAAAAATAAAAATTATTGATGCGTTGAAAAAAAGTCATGATATCAATTACAAATTAAAAATTACGAATTACGAATTGAAAATTAGCGAAGCCAAATCCTATTTAAGCAATTAGTCAGCAGTAGGCTATTCTCCTCTCAAAAGAGCCTGCATTTCCTCCTCTGTTAGCCCTAAATCTTCTGCTGACATAGAACCCAAACTTCCTATCATATCTTCTTCTTCTGCCTTAGGTTCTGCCTGTTTTTGTCTTGGCTCTTCCATTCCCATCATGCCCATTCCTGCCATGCCGTCCATATCTCCTAAGCCTCCCATTCCACTCATGCCTCCAAAGTTGTTTCCAAATCCACCTCCAAGGCTGCCCATATCTGGCATTTTGCGTTTGCCCATACTGTTCAGCGAAGCTCCAATGGTGACCAAAAAGTCCATTTCTTTAAAGATTTCAAACGGCTTTTCTGGATTCGTTATGTCTGCAAGATACGTATTAAATTCAAACATAGGTTTGTCATAACGAATAGCTACGTACATTTTTTTTCCATTAAATGAAAAATAAATAGGTTCTTCAATAGTTTGAGCAATCTCAACGGCTTTATCCATAAATTCTTCACTAATCATTTTTTTTGCCTGTTTGGCATCTTTAGCATAAGCTGTAAAGTAGTTGTTAAATTCTGGATGTTCTACATCTACAAATTCTCCGTGTTGATGATTTGCTTTTTTTGCTTTGTAGCCTAACCTTCCAAAACTGCCTTCTGAAATATCTGGAATAATGACCATATCTGGAAAACTCTTTCGTAAAGACGAAACCATAAAAATTCCATCAAAAATGACATGCCACTGACTAGAGTCATTGCCTTTTATATCTTCTCCTTGTTCTTCCCAAGCAGCTTTTACTTCTGAAAATTTTACTTCTACTCCATTTTGTTTAGTGATTAGCAAATCATCTCCACCATAAAAATCGGGTTCACGTTTAAAGAGTTCGCTTTCCAAAAAATCTTTATAAGGAACAAAACCATCAGGATTGTATTCTCCTCTAGGAGCAACAAATTCTATGAGCTTAGAATTGACTGTTTTTTTATAGCGCATCTGAATATCTCTTCGGTCGGCGAGCTTTCGAACTTGCCAAATTGCACCAGCAATAAGAAGCACAGATACGACTACCACTACCCAAATAGAAACAATTTCCATAGCAATTAAGACAAAAAGAACACTCAAAATAACAGCCAAGGCTATCACAATTCCGAATTGAAGGATATTGCGCCAAGTAAGTTCTTTTTTCAACTCCTTTAGTTCTGGGAGTAAGTCTTCATCAAAAAGGGCTTTAAATTCTGCAAAACTACGCATGGTTTCAGTTATTGATTATCAGTTGAAACAGTTACCAGTTAGATGGAATCTTATTTAAAATAAGGAAACCTATTTCTAAATTTACTAAATAATACTCAATTCTAGCTCTTTAAAGTTCCTTTTTTCTTGTCTTTGTTTCTACTTTTTTTGTTTTTACCGAATGTTTTACCTTATTAATCGACGCTTTTTCTTTGTTTGTGTCCCAACTTTTGAGTATGTTTAGGGCAAACTAATTTTTTGCATTAAATTTGTTTAAATCTTAGTTAAATTAAGCTAGAAAAATAGGTTATTCTTTCCAAAATAGTCTGATAAATATACCTCCTTACAATAAAAATAAACTATTCCTATGCCAACAATATTAATGGTTGTAGATGACGAACCAGACGTACAGCTTTTGATGAAACAAAAATTCAGAAAGCAGCTTCGTAATAATGAATATGAGTTTATTTTTGCTGCAAATGGTTCAGAAGCTCTTGAAAAACTGAAAGATAACCCCAATATAGACGTTATTTTATGTGATGTAAATATGCCAGAGATGGATGGTATTACATTGCTCTCCAAAACAAAAGTTGTCAATCCGACTGTTCAAACAGTTATTGTGTCGGCGTATGGAGATATGAGAAATATCAGACGAGCAATGAATAATGGAGCTTTTGATTTTGTAACAAAGCCTATCAACTTCAACGATTTAGGAGCAACCATTGCCAAAACGATAAAGCACGTCAAACGCCTTAAAGAATCTATTACAGAAAAAGAACAACTTCATCAAAAATTAGAAAGGTATAGCCGAGACTTAGAAAAAACAATAGAAGAAAGAACCAACGAAATTACAATACAGAAGGAAATTATTGAGGCAAAAAACCAAAGCATTACTGAAAGTATAAATTATGCAAAACGTATTCAAGATGCAGCTTTGCCTCGTGTAGAAGAAATCAAAGAGTCTATTCCAGAATCGTTTATTTATTTCAAACCAAGAGATATTGTAAGTGGTGATTTTTATTGGTTTGTGAAGCAAGAGAACAAAATTGTGGTAACGGCAGCTGATTGTACAGGACATGGCGTTCCTGGTGCTTTTATGTCGCTGATTGGAAACGATTTATTGAATGAGATTGTAAGTGCAAGAGGAGTATTAGAATCTGACAAAATTTTGAATGAGCTTCATGATAGCGTGAGAAAAGCATTGAGACAAGAAGAAAATAAAAGCCGTGACGGAATGGATTTAGCACTTTGTGTTATCGATACAGAAGCTAAAAAATTGCAATTTTCTGGCGCAAAAAATCCGTTGGTCTATTTCAAAAATGGAGAAATGAGTGTCATTAAGGGCGACAAATATCCAATAGGAGGCGTTCAGTTTCAGTTAGACAGAAATTATACTCGCCACGAAGTAGATTTAAGTGAGCCAACTATGGTGTATATCTTTTCAGATGGTTATCAAGACCAATTTGGAGGCGAGAAGTCGGAAAAGTTTATGAGTAAAAATTTCAAAGCTCTCTTGAAAGAAATTCATCAAAAACCAGTAGAAGAACAAAAACAAATCTTAGATAAAAGATTTAAAGAATGGAAAGGCGACCGTTCTCAAATAGATGATATTTTAGTTATGGGAATGCGTTTTTAAGAAACAGAAACAAAACTATCAAGAATAAATTTAAAACTATCAAGAGCTAATCTTGATAGTTTTTTTTATTATTTATGTAGATTCTTCACAGGCAAATCTTATCAATATATCTAAAAACACTTGAAATAAATCGCTAAGTTTAGTAGCTTTATCGAAAACAATACTTCAAAATATACCATAAAACAACAAAAAACAGATTTCGGATTAATTTCTGTACTGATTTGATTGTCGTTTTTTATAAAAACACATAAAATAATTCGATTTCCTATCAAAAAAATAAGATATTTGTCTTTCTAAAAATATAATTTTGCTTTACGTCAAATTTTCAAAAGAAATTATTATTGAGTAAGGATATGAAAAAGGAATAGCATTTATTATCGAAAAGCGAGTATATCCTTAAAAGTCTAACATCTTGACAAAAGCCTATTTTAAAAATAGTATAACTATTTGATTTTTAGTTTATTATATTTGTAGTCAGTTTAAAAAATATATATATAATTTATCGAAAATATTTTTTCACTTATGCCAATGAGCGAACTATCTATTCAAGAAAAAGCAAATTCATTATTTCATCTTTTTCTAGTTTCTGCATTTGTGTTCTGTACGACCAATACTTTGTCAGCGCAAAATGGATTAAAATATGAAGAACACAAGAGTTTTACCTTAGAAAATACAGTCTCTACTACAGATAAACAAAAAACAATATCCTCAACTCATCTCAACCATTCTGTTCTAACAAAAAATACAGACCTTCTCCATCAAAATTATTCGGATACGGCAAAGTGGAACTCACATAGATTTAAGACTTCTATATTTACACCGACAGGCGCACCTCCTGCTGTGGAGCGTCTGATTGTAGGTACTCCCCTAACGCCTTCAGACTCTAGTGATTTGCAAGACCAAAAACGTTTTTCTTATCATCTTTTGGCTGATTTTGTTTCTTATGTTTCAGGACAACCAGTAGAATATCTCAATGAAATTGAAGAAATTGTGAGCGATGAGGCAATCATGGTAGATGCAGAACTCTTTTTTGACCATCAAGATTCTACGATTGAGTTTTTAGAAGAAATAGATTTGGCTGGTAATTTTAGAAGTGCGCTCTCTGATAAAGAAATAGCTGCTCGTATGAAAGCTATTGAGAAAGAAGTTCCTTTCAACTATACCCCAGAAGTTAGAAATTTTATAGAAAAATATGGAGTAAAATATTATACTTATACCAATACACTGATTGCAAAGTCGGACGAATATTTTCCACTCTTTGAGAAGATTTTGAAAGAACAAGGAATGCCAGAAGAATTGAAATATTTGGTGGTCGTAGAGTCAGCATTTAAAACACAAGTTCGTTCGCATGCTGGAGCTGTTGGGCTTTGGCAGTTTATGCCACGTACAGGAAAAGTCTTTGATTTGAATCAAAATTTTTACATAGATGAAAGAATGGATCCAACCTCTTCTACTATCGCAGCTTGTAAATACTTGAAGTATTTGAATGAGTTTTTTGATGGAGACTGGGAACTTGCCATTGCTGCCTACAACTGTGGACCGGGAAATGTGAAAAAGGCGATGCGTCGTTCTGGAAAAAATACATTTTGGGAAATCTACAATTATTTGCCAAGAGAAACTCGTGCGTATGTACCTCTTTACACAACGTATGCCTATCTATTCAATTATGCAGAAGACCACGGAATGGTAGTGGAAAATCCTGTTTATGCAATGGAATATGATACAGTTTTTGTTAGTCAATATGTAAATTTAGACAAACTTGCTGATGAGCTTCGTATGTGTGCTGCTGATTTGAAGGCAATGAATCCAGAGGCAAAGCGTGGAATTATTCCAAACTATGCCAAAGAGCATCCTATCAGAATTCCTAAAAACAGATCTGAATTTTTCTGGAAGAGTCAAGAAGAGATTTTGATAGCTTGTCAGAATCCAAATTATAGAAGTTCAACCACTTCAACAGCTACTAGAACAGCATCTAATTATAAAAATACAAAAGCTAATACTACTACTGCTCAAAGCTACACAGCTTCTGCAAGAACAACTACTACAAGTAGAACTTATAAAAAGCCTTCTGGTACAAAATCCTACCATGTAGTAAGTAAAGGTGAAACACTTGGGGGTATTGCAGTAAAATACGGAACATCAGTTTCTTCTCTTAGACGATGGAACGGAATCTATGGTTCAAGAATCAATATTGGACAAAAAATAGTAATGTACGGTGTGAAAAATAATCGCAGTTATAGTGCAGTTGCTAAAACAACCAATTCTACATCTAAAAGAACGACTACAACAACTTCGTCTTCTACCAAATCTTCTGGAACGTATCATGTTGTCAAACAAGGCGATACACTTTGGGGAATTGCCAACAATGCAGGAATTAGCGTTTCAAGATTGAAGCAACTCAATAATTTGCGTTCAGACAAACTCAATGTTGGACAGCGTTTGAAAGTAATGTAAAAGACAAAATAAAAATTTTTAGAGTACTCTTTATTATTCGTAATGAAGAGTATTTTTTTTAGGAATGTTTTCAGACAGACGTTAGTGGAAATCAGATTATATTATTTTTTGCTAGAGAAAATAGACCGAATCCTCCTTAGGAAGTGAAGAGATAAGTTAGTCTTACATAAAAAAACTCAACAAATTATTGCAAACTTGTTGAGTTTTCTTTTTATATTTTAGATAATAATCTATCGTTGCACGATAGGGTCTCTTAAAGTTTCTAATAAAGCTACTAAGTCGTTGATGAGTTCTTGATCTGTTACTCCGTTTTTTCCTAAAGAAACTCCAACATCTGCAATAAAGGCATCCATTGCAGCATTATCAGCTTTGAGAGCCATGCGAGGGTTTTGAGCTGGATCGTGCGCAGATACCATATCTAAGCCTGTGTAGTTACCTACTGTATTTTCACTAGTAGCTACTACAAAAAAATCTGTCAAGCTATTACTTAGTGCCGAAAAACCACTCAAATCGTTGTTTCCAACCTCTGCTAAAAGAACAGCAAAATAAGGTTGCAATTCAGGGTCTGCAGCAATTACAAAAATAGCACTATCTACAACAGCACGTAATGTTAAGCGTCCTTGTTGAATTTGCCCACCACTTACAGGGTCAGTAACCATAGTAGTACCACCTACTCTGTCATAAAGTGTTGGTGTTTCTGTTTCATTGTCATCATCATCATCGTCATTATTACAAGATGACATAGAGAATGCTAAGAGACTAACCAAAGCTAGCATTGCTAAATAGTTCAATCTAAATTTAAAGTTTTTCATCGTATTTTGTGAGGTTAAAGGTGGAATATAAAAATATATCAATATGATGATAATATTATTATATTTTTATTGAAAAAATAAATACAACACACTTAAAAATATGTTGTAGTTTTACTAACGAAATATATTTTTTACAAACTGACCAAACTGGTATGTAAAACCAGATTTATCAAATGCAGGACAGCCTTTTGCAATGTCTTCTTCTGTTACTATCAATCTTTCCGACTTAAGAGATGTAAATTTTGATACTTGTTCGTAAATGCTTTGAGGGTCTTGAATATCTTTTTTATAACCGTACACAAGTGTTCCTGCAGGAACATTGAAATGCGCATTTGTAACTCCTTTCATTGTCCGAATGTGATTCATAATTCGATTGGCTTCAAGGGAGTCTATACTTTCTTTGAAATCTATGCGGCTTAAATAAACGTCATGGTTAGGAAGTTTATCTGTAGGATTAGTTACTAAATAAATATGAACTACCAATGTGATAAATGATATACCCAAAATACCTACTGTCCATATAGCTATTTTTTTGAAGAGTTTTTTGTTCTTACTCATAAAAATAATTTTTAGTTAAAAAGAACTTAACACGAAAACGTTAAAAAAATATATATGTTCGGTATTGCTACTTAAAAACTTTAATTTATAATGAATGTAAATAGTTGATTTTGAGGAAGTTTTGATTTATTCTAACCCTATAATTACATATTCTACACGGCGATTTTGTAGGTGTTCGGCAGAAGTACATTTGACATCATTTTGGCACTGATTTACCAAAATACTCTCTCCAAAACCTCTAGCTTTGATTCTATCATCAGAAATACCTTGCTCTATCAAAAACTCTTTAAGTGCATTTGCTTGCCTTTGAGTTAATTCAAGGTTATATGCATCTTCTCCCCTAGAGTCAGTGTGTGCAGCTACTTCAATTATGATACGTGGATTGAGGCGTAATATATACGCCAACCTTTTCAAAATAATTTTACACTCTGGCAAAACCTCATCACTATTCGGAGAAAAATAAACCCCCACGAGTTTTTTTACTAGACCAATATTTATTTTTTCTAGTGGAATATCTTTTTTTATATCTCGTCTTGAGTCATTTTTAGCAATTTCATTTGGCAGTTTTTGAGTTTGAAGACGAAGGGTATCTGTCGAAAAATATTTTCTATTGTAGGCACGAATCAAAAAAGTAGTTTCTGGTTCTAAGTAAACAAGTGTTTCGCCATCTTTTCCAGTAACGGTTACCTGTTCAGCATTATTTGATGTATTTAAAATGCGTACACTTACACCATCAATCGGTTTGCCTGTGTCTTTATCAATAAAGCGATACAACAATCTGTACGTTTGACTTTGTGCTGTTTTTGCTAAGAGAAGCGTAGTTGAAAAGCAAAACAGTATGAATAAATAAAATAAATTTAACTTCATATAAAAATATCTTCTAAAAATTTATTTCAACTCAAAATTATCATCATCTAAATAGACTTGAAACTTTTTTCTATATTCTTGCAAATCCGTTGCCGAAAGCGAATACGACAAAATTTCAGCCTCTCCAATATTTTCAATTTTTGAATCTAACTTTTCTCCTTTGGGATTGTAAATAGCTGAATCTCCATCATAATTAATTCCTTTTCCATCTTTTCCAATTCTATTTACTCCAATTGCATAACAAGAGTTTTCAATGGCACGAGCAGGTAAAAGTGTATTCCAAGCCAACGCACGAGCAGCAGGAAAGTTAGCTACATAGAGCAGAATATCATATCCAGAAGTAGCTATTCCATCTTTATCAATATTTAATCTGTTCCTAGAAAAAACAGGAAAGCGCAAGTCATAACAAATCTGTGGACAAATTTTCCAACCTTTATACTCAAAAATCAGATGTTCTATTCCTGCTGTAAAGGTTTTTTGTTCGTCTGCCATTCTGAAAAGATGCTTCTTATCATAGTAATTATAATTTCCATTCGGTTCTACGAAAAATAAGCGATTATAAAACTTTTTATCATCTTCAATAATTATACTTCCAGTAATGGCTACATCATATTTTTTAGTGTTTTTCTTCAGCCATTCTAAGGTTGGACTATCTTCTATTTTTTCAGCCAAATCTACATTCATTGTAAAGCCAGTAGTAAACATTTCAGGTAACACAACAATATCTGTGTTTTGATTTTCTTCATTTTCAAAAAAATTAGAAAGCAAGTTTTCAAAATGACTTTTATTCTTCATAGAGTCTTCCCAAAACAAATTAGCTTGTAAAAGACTTATATGTAGTGTAGGATTCATGTTTTTTGTTTGATTTTATTACTTGTAGTTTATATCGAACTATTTTTTAAAGAACATATTTTTTTTATATCCTCAATCTGACCAATTTTTTTAACTAAAACAACACTATGAAAACTAAATTACTCGTATTTTTTAATACGCTTACACTCATTATTACTGTCTTTATGAATTATCTTTCCAATACAGGCTTTTTCGGAGGCAAAACAATTGGAGAGATTAGTCAGAAATATGATACGCTTTTTACCCCAGCAAGTTATGCTTTTTCTATTTGGGGAGTAATATTTCTGATGCTTTTTGCTTTTGTTGGTTTCCAATGGTATGTCCTTCACAAATTTAAAGATTCAGAAATAGATTATGACAAATCAGAAAATTTATTTATTCGAACCATTCACGAAACAGGACTTTGGCTCATTATAGCCAATATTTGTAATGCAGCTTGGGTAGTGGTTTGGTTGAATGAACACATTGCTATTTCTGTTATGACAATGTTCTTTTTGCTTCTTTCTTTGATTCAACTGACCAAAAACCTTCGTTTAGAAATGTGGGATGCACCTGTTCGAATTATTGTTTTTGTTTGGTGGCCTATCGTTATTTATTTGGGATGGATTATGGTAGCTTCCATAGCTAATCTTTCAGCATTTTTTGTCAGTTTAGGTTGGCAAGGAGAACCTCTTTTTGCATCTACATGGACAGTCTTGATGATTGTGGCAGCCACAGGCTTGTATTTAGGGCTTATCGCTACTAGAAATCTAAGAGAAACGGCTATGGTAGGCGTTTGGGCATTGATAGCTATTGCATATCGCCATTGGTACACCGAATCTCTGATTGCCTATACAGCTCTTGGTTTTGGAATTGTAATATTCTTAGCTGCTAGTTTTCACGGCTACAAAAATCAAGATACTTCGCCTTTTGTCAAATGGCAGCGAGGTGAAGTCTAATTACTTGCAAAATCAATAATAATAAAGGTTATCACAGTTAATTTTGTACACCAGTCTTTCTGATTGCTCTGTAAAATCAAAAGCTAAGTTTTTGGAGTAAATAAAGTCTTTGTCATCAGACTAAAAGTCTAACCTAAATTAGGGTAAACGCACGAAAAAAGTATTATCTTTCTTCTTTTTTTGCCTTATGCA
>NZ_JAHDIG010000007.1:62305-91450 GCF_020630935.1 Bernardetia sp. | reverse complement strand
AAAAATCAGAATTAGCCCAAGAATTTAAAGATTGGAAAGACTCTGGAAACGAACGCCAAATAGACGATGTTTTGGTGATTGGTTTTAAAATTGGATAAATCAGAATCAAAAGATAACGATGTTCCCAGTATCCCTTGTTGGTGTTTTAGTTTCGGCTTGCTGTTACGCCACCAACAAGTATATTGATTTGCACGGACTTGCAAGTATGTTTTTTGTTGGTGTCGCTATCACTTAAACACCAGCAAAGGTTAAAGCCCATTATATAACCCTTATAAAAATCACACCCAATCAATACCCTTTTTCAAAAGAGCTAACGTTTTTGCTTCTTCACTTCCCTCTTTTGGCTGGTGTGCGTATTGCCAGTTGGCTTCTGGTGGAAGGCTCATCAAGATAGATTCAGTTCTGCCGTTGGTTTCTAATCCAAATTTTGTTCCTCTGTCATTGACTAAATTAAACTCTACATAACGTCCTCTTCGAAGGCGTTGCCATTGGGTATGTTCTTCTGTAAAAGGAAGTGAATTATTTTTAGTTGCAATTTCTGTATAAATAGGCGCAAAGGCTTCTCCTACCTCTCTTACAAAATTCCAACGGTCTTGTTTTGTAATTCCTTCTTGTTCTTTCAAGTGGTCAAAGAATATTCCTCCGATGCCTCTAGTTTCGTTTCTGTGAGGAATAAAGAAATAATCATCTGCTTTTTTCTTAAAGTCTGGATAATAGTCTGCGTGATGTTTATCACAAACCTCTTTCAAAGATTGATGGAACAATTTGGCATCTTCTTCTACTATATAATGTGGTGTTAGGTCAATTCCTCCACCAAACCAATACATTCCATTACTCATTTCAAAATAACGAACATTCATGTGAATTATCGGCACAAGTGGATTTTTTGGATGCAAAACGATAGAAACACCCGTAGCAAAAAAATCGGCAGGCTCTAGTTTCATCAGTTGCAACATGCGCTCTGGAGATTCTCCAAAAACAGCCGAAAAATTTACGCCACCTTTTTCAATGAGATTTCCATTTTCTATAACACGAGATGTTCCCCCACCACCTCCTTCACGCTGCCAAGTGTCTGTCTGAAACTTAGATTTTCCATCAGCTTTTTCTAAGGCAGTACAAATTTGTGTTTGTAAGCCTTGAAACCAAGTAGAAATTTGTGTTTTGTGAGTTGTAAGCTCATCGGACAGTTGGGTAAGAGTATCTAAGCTATTCAAGTGAGTTATAGTTTTAAAATGTATCTATTTTTATTTTTTCACAAAAATAAGAATTTAATCCCAAACACTTACCTCCTTATTCATCTATAAAATCTTCTTTTAAGATATAGTCTATATTTCGCTCTGCTACTGCTGTTATGGTTACAAAAGGATTTACGCCCACACTACCTGGAATTAGAGAACCATCTATAGCATACAAATTTTTATAATTTTTTATTCTACCATAATTATCTGTTGCTTTCCCCAATACACATCCTCCTAAAGGGTGATAACAAAAATCATCTCCATATCCATTATTAAAAAGTAAATGTGACCTTGTACCTCCATTTGCTTTATTCATTCTATCAATAAATTTTTTGGCTGCTTGTTTGGCTTGGTAATTTTGATTTTCACCCCAAATTAATTGTACTTCTCTTGTAGCTTTATTGTATTCGAAATATCCTCTTTCTGGATTTTGAGTAATGGCAAGATAAAGTGTTGTCCATGTTTCTAGGTTCATAGGTAAAGGAGCTATCTCAGCAAAAATAGGATTTTCAGGGTCGTCCCAACCATCTATTCCCAAGACAGGAATAGTAGATTGTTTTCTACCTGTTGCGCTTACAAAATTTCTTCCAGTCATTATGTTTCCATTACTTCCCCATTCTTGTCCTACTTTTTCATTGAGTTTGTGCAGTCCTCCTTCATACTTAGACTTTAAGAGTAATTTAGACGTTCCCATACTTCCTGCGCCTAAAAATAGATACTGACACGTATATGTTTCTTGATGTATAGGCTCTGCTTTGGTGTTAAGTTTAGTAACAAGTATTTTATAATGTCCGTTTTCTAGCTCTTCAATATGAGTTACTTGAGATAATGTTCGGACTTCTAAGTTTTTTGTTTGAGTAGCTTGAGCAATATAGGTTCGGTCTAATGTCCATTTTCCTGCATTATTTCCATAAATAACCTCTCCATTTAAGGCTGATTTATAAACTTCTCCTTTGGCTTCCTTTTGCATATATTCAAAATCATATACATTAGGAAAAAATTTGGTTTGATACCCTGCTTTTTTTGCATCTTCTCGTGCTATTCTTGAAAACTGATAATAAGGAGTTTCTTCGAAAAATTTAGAGTCAATAGTATTTACACGTAATTCCTTATTAGCTAAAGGAAAATACTTTTCAAACATTTCTTGACTATCTATAGAAGGGAGTATTTTTTTAAAATAGTTTTTATCAGGAGTAATAGCAATTCCTCCGTTTACTAAAGAACCTCCACCTAATCCACGTCCTAAAAAAACATCCATATTGGGATGTTTTTCTTTATCCAAAACTCCAGCATATTTTTTTATAAAAAAAGGAATGGTAATAGGAGCATTTGGAACAGTACTTCTCCAACTTGAACGTTTATCGGCTCTAATCATTTTACAAAATGTATCATGATTAGGTGTCAGTTTCCATTCTTGCCCCATTTCTAGCAACAAAGTAGGAATATTTCTTTGCGTTAGACGTAGTGCAGCTACAGCTCCACCATAACCACTACCAATAACTATAGCTTTTTTAAATCCATTGTGTTTCATTTTTGTAGAAAAAAGAGGTGCACAGCTTGTCAATATAGGACTTGTAGCTATTCCCATTCCAAGCGTAGAATAAGTTAAAAGTTTAAGAAATTCTCTTCGATTAGATTTCATAGTTTAAAAAATATCTTTAAAGTTGTTTAAGACCTAAAAGCTAGCAAAGCTATCACGGTTTATGACAGATAGTTCAGACATCATTATCTGCATAAAAAATACGCTGCGTTTACCAAATACAACAGCCTAGAAGAATCTTATATAAAACTATCTGTAATAACCTTTAATATTTAGTATGTAAGCATAACTTTTAAAAATATATCTTGTTTGAAGAAACCTAAATTGAAATATAGTATATGAATCAATAGAGTAGATTTGTATTTAAAAAAACAATTTATTTTGGATTCTACTCTATACAAAAATCAATAACTAAAAAGTTTTGGTATCTTTGTCATGTTTTTTTAGAGAAATCTACCTCATTTTAATTTTCAATTAATCAAATATTTAGATTTCTACAATTTACTCACTAAGCATATTTTGCATGCAAAATTTAGCAGGTCTAGCAGAACTTTTAAGCACTCCTCAAAAAGTGGTTATCTTCCCACATCAACGCCCAGATGCTGATGCTTTGGGTTCTTGCAGAGCTTTATCTTTATATTTACAAAAGAAAAATCATCAGACTACAGTTATTTCACCTACCGAATATCCAAGTTTTTTGAATTGGATGCCTCAAAACGATGAAGTGGTAGTATATTCAGAAAGAACTCATCAAGAAATTGAAAAATTAGTTTCAGAGGCTACTCTAATTTGTTGCTTAGATTTTTCTAGCCCTAATAGAACAGCTCCCTTAGATACTTTTATTGAAAAAAATCCTGATACGCCTATTTTGATGATAGACCATCATAGAGGAAAAACAGATTTTGCTCAATTTGAATTGTGGGATATTACAGCAGCAGCAACAGCAGAACTTGTCTATGACTTGATTTTGCTTTTGAATGACAGACATTTGATAGATATTCCAACAGCACAGTGTCTTTATGCAGGAATAATGACAGATACAGCGTCTTTCAAACACCCAAATACAACTGGAAAAATACATCGCATTGCTGCTGACTTGATGGATATGGGCTTAGATTCTTCTTACGTACAGCGTAAAGTATATGATAGCAATACAGAAAACAGGATTCGCCTTCTAGGACATGCTCTTTCAAGCTGCCTAACTGTAAGAAAGGATTTGAGAACAGCCTATTTTGTTTTGAAGCAAAAAGACACCCTCAGATATAACACACAGTCTGGCGATACAGAAGGAATTGTAAACTACGCTCTCTCTATTGAAGGGATTGACTTTGCAGCTATTCTGATTGACTATGGAAATGAAGTCAGAATGTCTTTTCGTTCTGTCGGAACATTTTCAGTAGCTGATTTTGCTCGTAATTATTTTGGAGGAGGAGGACATCACAATGCAGCAGGAGGCAGAAGTACAGAGCCTATTGGAAAAGTGGTAGAGCGTTTTGAAAACCTTATCAAAGAGCATCGTACAGAGCTTACTACAACTCCCCAGTAATCAGCTTTTTAAAAATTAATTTTCTATAAATCTTTTCTACTTTGGTTTTTATATTAGACCTTTGTAGGCTAATGCCAGCGTATTTCAATTAAAAAACATTATTTATTCTAGTTATTTTATCTAAAAATTAAAAAATGAAATCTTTTTCTTTACATCACTTTGTTCTATTATTTCTTTTAGGAGCAATTTCTTGGTCATGTGATTCTGCTAAAAAAGAAGGCGAACACGAAGGAATGAAGTATATAGTTCGTGAGCGAGGCGACGGAGAGCAAATCAACGATTCTAGTATTGTACAAGTGCAGATGAAAGTATTTAATAGTGCAGATTCTCTTCTTCAAGAAACATACAGTGAAGAAATTCCTGCGCTTGTTAATCTTCGTGATTCAAACAATAGAAAAATGCCTTTAGTAGAGATTCTTTCAAGAGGTAGAGTAGGCGATAGTGTAACTATCTTTACACAGTCCGATTCTATTTATCAAGGGCAAAATGCTATGTCTCGTCCTCCTTTTATTCCAGTAGGAAGTCTTATTCGCCAAGAGTTTCGTATCGTAAAAGGCTATACAATGGAAGGATATAAGGAAGTACAAGAGCAAATCAAGGCAAAGCAGATGAAGATGCAGCAAGAATACATGGAGAAGATGCAAAAGCAACAAATGGAGATGCAACGCCAAGCAGATAGTGCTGCACAAGTACAAGTAGGATACATTGAAAATACATATTTTGCAGAAAAAGGCATTAAAAACTTCAAAAAGACAGAATCTGGCTTATTCTATACAATAGATAAAAAAGGTAAACAAGATATTAATGCTGGAGATAAAGTAAAAGTACACTACGAAGGAACACTTTTAGAAACAGGAGAAAAATTTGATTCTTCTTTTGATAGAGGTGAGCCGATTGAATTTCCTATTGGCGTAGGACAAGTAATCCAAGGTTGGGACGAAGGTATTCCACTTATTGGACGTGGAGGGAAAGGAACATTGTATATTCCATCTAATTTGGGATATGGAGCAAGAGGTTCTCAAGGTGCAATTCCTCCAAATGCAATGCTAGTTTTCAAGGTAGAAGTAATGGAAGATGTTACTAAAGCTGAAAAAGGAGAATAAGTAATTGGTCTGAGAGTACTGGACATGAACAGATATTTGTTGTTCTGTGTGAACAGGGACAAAATACCGTTCGTTGGTATTTTAGTATAGCGACACCAACAACTTTTTATATCATGTCCAATACTCTAAATTGGTCTATTTTTCAAAACCACTAAATATCATAAAAAATACTTGGTGGTTTTGGTTTTAATTTAAAGTATTATCTGAAAAAGTAAATTTATGTTCTTGTATCGATTTATTTTATTGTTATCTGTTTTCTGTATTTCGCTTTCTGCTAATGCTCAAAACAAAAAAAATAAAGGAGAAAAGGAGTTGAAAGGCATTCGCTATCAATTACATACCAAGAAAAAAGAGCGCAAAAAAGCCCTTGCTGTTACAGATTATAGTATTATAGAATTGAATATGAAAATTTTCAACAATACAGATTCACTTCTTAGAAGTACGGAAGATGAAGATTTTCCTCTTGTTATAGATTTACGTGATAGCATGACAAGAAAATTGCCGATTGTAGAAATTTTGATGCAAGATGGGAGAATTGGAGATAGCCTTTCTTTATTCGTACATTCAGATTCTGTATTTCAAAACGGACAAATACGCCCTATTTTTATTCCAGAGGGTAGCTTTTTAAGGCATGAAATAAAACTCATCAAAAACTATGAAGCAGAAGAGTATGCTACTATGCTAGATAAGATGCAGCAAGAGTATATGGAAAAAATGCAAAAAGAAAGAGAACAACAGCTAAAAGAACAACAAATGGCAGAAAAAAATAGAGTAAAAACCCAAACAGACTTTTTAGAAAACACCTATTTTAAACAAAAACAAATTACTAATTTCACAAAAACGGAATCTGGGCTGTATTATGTTGTTGAAAAACAGGGAACAGCCATTGAAAGAGGCGAAAGAGTAAAAGTACACTATGAAGGAACACTCACAGATGGAACAAAATTCGACTCTTCTTTTGATAGAGGCGAACCGATTGAGTTTCCTATTGGCATTGGACAAGTGATCAAAGGTTGGGATGAAGGCATTCCACTCATTGGAAAAGGAGGAAAAGGATATTTATACATTCCTTCACATTTAGGCTATGGAGAGCGTGGGGCAGGTGGAGCTATCAAACCTAACTCTATTTTGGTATTTAAAGTAGAAATTTTAGAAAACTAGAGTATCGATGAAGCTATTCTCAATATGTAAAACGTTAAGTCTTTTTGTATTTACTTGTATTTCTTTCTCCGTATTTGCTCAATTTGAAGAAGAGTTTAAAGAATATAAAGGGTTACGTTATCAGTTCTATGAAGGTAATTCAAGAAGCCTAATTACAGATTCTAGTATTATTCAAGTACAAATGAAAGTATTTAATAGTGTAGATTCCCTTCTTCAACAGACCTATCAAGAAGAAATACCAACTCTTATTAACCTTCGTGACTCTAATAATATAAAAATGCCTTTAGTAGAAATTATTATAAAAGGGCAAATCGGAGATAGCTTAACTGTTTATACACAGTCAGATTCTATTTATCAAGGAAGCATTGCAATAGCTCGTCCTCCATTCATTCCAAAAGGAAGTTGGATAAGACAGGAGTTTCGTATTGTAAGAGGTTATAATACAGAGGAGTACGAAGAAGTGCAACAGCAGATACAGAAAATACAAATGAGGAGACAGCAAGAGTATATGGAGAAAATGCAAGAGGAGCAAGCAGAAATACAACGCCAATCAGATAGTATAACTAAACTACAAGTAGAATATATCGAAAATACATTTTTTGTAGAAAAAGGGATTAAAGAGTATAAAAAAACAGAGTCTGGACTTTTTTATACAGTAGATAAACAGGGTAAACAAAATATTGAAGAAGGAGATAAAGTAAGAGTTCATTATAAAGGAACATTACTCAAAACAGGAGAAAAATTTGATTCTTCTTATGATAGAGGTGAGCCGATTGAGCTTCCTATTGGTGTAGGGCAAGTTATAAAAGGCTGGGATGAAGGCATACCACTTATTGGTCGTGGTGGGAAAGGAACGTTGTATATTCCATCTGATTTGGGATATGGAGCAAGAGGCTCATCTAACGTAATACCTCCTAATGCAATATTAGTGTTCAGTGTAGAGGTGATAGATGATAATGTGAAAGGAGAAACAGAAATTGAACAAAACTCTTCAGAAAAAGAATCTAAAACATATCGTGTTAATGACAGTCAAGAAGACTATATTGAAAATGTTTTTTTTATACAAAACAGAATTACCGATTACAAAAAAACAACATCAGGACTTTTTTATAGAATTGAAAAGCAAGGAACACCGATTAAAAAAGGAGAAAAACTAAGAGTTCATTATGAAGGAATAACACTAATGAGTGGTGAAAAATTTGATTCTTCTTTTGATAGAGACAAGCCTATCGAAATTACGATTGGAGAAAATCATTTTATTGATGGTTGGGATGAAGGCATTCCACTCATTGGAAAAGGAGGAAAAGGATATTTATACATTCCTTCACATTTAGGCTATGGAGAGCGTGGGGCAGGTGGAGCTATCAAACCTAACTCTATTTTGGTATTTAAAGTAGAAATTTTAGAAAACTAATCATAACCATTATCAAAATGAAACTATCAAACATCATATTACTCTTTATTGGATTTGTATTTCTTGCCTCTTGTAAAAAAGAAGAAGAAAATCCATCAAGTCTAGCCGAACAAGACCAAATTTTGCAAGATTACTTTGCAACAAATAATATCAATCCTCAAAAGACAGAATCTGGATTGTATTATGTTGTCGATGAGCAAGGTTCTCCTATTCAAAATGGAGAAACTATTAGAGTACATTATGAAGGAAAATTACTCACTACTGGAGAAATATTTGATTCTTCTTTCAGTAGAGGAACTCCATTTTCATTTCCTGTTGGCACAGGACAAGTAATTCAAGGTTGGGATGAAGGAATTCCCCTTATTGGAAAAGGTGGAAAAGGAACGCTTTATATTCCATCTCACTTAGGATATGGCTCAAGAAGTGCAGGTTCAGCAATAAAACCTTATTCTATCTTAATATTCAGAGTAGAAGTTTTTAACTAAAAAAACAGCGTAAGTCAGATTTTCTAAACTGACCAAAATCCTCTTCCAAAAAATATATATTTTATATTTATTACTAAGTAATCAAACCACATGAAATTTTCCATTTATATTTTATTTTTATTTATTGGATTTGTCTTTTTCTCTTGTAATAACAACGACACTGAACCTCTCATAGAGGCAGACATACAAGCTGAAAGAGAAGACCAAATCATTCAGCAATATTTAGCTGAAAATAACTTGACAGCTCAAGCTCAAAAAACAGATTTGGGAATCTACTATATCGTCTTAGAAGAAGGAGAGGGAACAGTTATTTCAAATGATGGTGCTTCCGTAGTAGTGAATTATGAAGGCAGTGTTCTCTATGGCAGACAGTTTGACAGTTCGTATGAGCGAGGAGAGCCTCTAACTTTTACGATTGGAGCTGGTTCAGTAGTAGCTGGTTTTAATGAAGCAGTCAAACAAATGAAACGTCAAGAAAAAACCTTATTCTTCATTCCTTCTCGTTATGCTTACGGACAGCAAGGTATAAGCTCTAGCAGTGGAGAAGTTATTCCTCCTTTTGCTACGCTAGTTTTTGAAATTAGAAGAGAAATATAAGATAGAAACATTAAGATTCTTACTACTATTATTTTTGAAATTTGCAAATAAAATCATATCTTTGCGAGATATTTTGGCTACAAGTAGATTGTTTTGGGAGAGATTCTAAAATAAAATCTTTAGTAAGTAGCCAAAAAATAGCATTTTTCTTGTTTTTATCTGCATTTTATAGAGAATTTTAAAAGTATTCGAATAGTATCAGAACCACTTTCATTCACAGTTTTTTAGTGAAAAAATAAAACCGTAAAGATTATTAGAGAATTTGAACAAAGTTCTTTATTATTTTTAGGGCTTTTTCTGACTTAAAATATTGATAAGCAAGAAATAAAAAAGACAAAAAACGAATAGAATAAATATAACTCAATGATAATGATTCAATTATAGATTGATTGTATCATTAATAGTTGAGTAATTCGTAATTCGTAATTGAGATATAAGCATTCCATTTTCGTTCACTCAAACCTATACGAGCCTTGGCTACATTAAAACACGGCAGAATAAACTTTCGCAAAACGACATCTATTATAGATTACCCACACTTTTTAGATGTGCAGGTAAAGTCGTTTCAAGATTTCTTCCAACTAGGTACTCCTCCAGAGAAAAGAACAGCAGACGGACTCTATAAAGTATTTATGGAGAACTTCCCTATTTCTGACTCACGAGATAATTTTGTACTGGAGTTTGTAGATTATATCATAGACCCACCAAAATATTCTGTACAAGAATGTGTGGATAGAGGTCTTACTTATGCAGTGCCTTTAAAAGCGAAGCTACGTTTGCTTTGTAACGACGAAGACAATGAAGATTTCGAAACCATCGAACAAGAGGTATTTTTAGGAAACGTACCCGTAATGACAGAGCGTGGCTCTTTTGTTATCAATGGTGCAGAGCGTGTTATCGTTTCACAACTTCACCGTTCTCCAGGGGTTTTCTTTGCTCAAAGTAAACACACCAACGGTACGAAACTCTATTCAGCTCGTATCATTCCATTCAAAGGTTCTTGGATTGAATTTGCAACGGATGTAAACAACATTATGTATGCTTACATTGACCGTAAAAAGAAATTCCCTGTTACTACACTTCTTCGTGCTATCGGATATGGTACAGATAGAGAAATTTTGGAGCTTTTTGGTCTTTCAGAAGAAGTAAAAGCTACAAAAGCAAATATTCAGAAAGTAGTTGGTAGAAAATTAGCTGCTCGTGTTCTCCGTACTTGGACAGAAGACTTTGTAGATGAAGATACAGGAGAGGTAGTAAGTATTACTCGTAATGAGGTACTTTTGGAGCGTGATTCTGAAATAGAAGAAGAGCATATCCAAACCATCATTGATTCGAATACAGAATCAATCATCCTTCATAGAGAAGATATTAATATCAATGATTTTGCGATTGTTTATAATACATTACAAAAAGACAATTCAAACTCAGAAAAAGAAGCCGTAGAGCAAATCTACCGTCAGCTTCGTAATACAGAAGCACCAGATGAGCAAACAGCTCGTGATGTAATCCAAAGTCTTTTCTTTAGTGAAAAACGCTACGATTTAGGAGAAGTTGGTCGTTACAGAATCAACAGAAAGCTAGGTTTAGATTTGGAAATGAGTGTTCGTGTTCTTACAAAAGAAGACATTATCCGAATCATTCGCCACTTAATTACTCTTATAAATTCAAGAGCAGTAGTAGATGATATTGACCACCTTTCTAATCGTCGTGTACGTACAGTAGGTGAGCAGCTTTACAGTCAGTTTGGGGTTGGTTTAGCTCGTATGGCTCGTACTATCAAAGAGCGTATGAATGTTCGTGATAACGAAGATTTTAAGCCAGTAGATTTGATTAATGCTCGTACATTGTCATCAGTAATTAATTCCTTCTTCGGAACAAACCAGCTTTCTCAGTTTATGGATCAAACAAATCCATTAGCTGAAATTACGCACAAGCGTAGAATGTCTGCTCTAGGTCCGGGTGGTCTTTCTCGTGAGCGTGCAGGTTTTGAGGTGCGAGATGTTCACTATACACACTACGGTCGTTTGTGTACTATCGAAACGCCAGAAGGTCCAAACATTGGTCTGATTTCATCGCTTTGTGTGCATGCTACTGTAAATGGAATGGGCTTTATCGAAACACCTTATCGTATTGTTAAGAATAATAAAGCTACTGATAAAGTTAAATTCTTAACAGCAGAGGAGGAAGATGAGCAAATCATCGCACAAGCAAATGCTGAACTAGACAATAAAGGCAAATTTGTTTCTGACCTTGTAAAATGTCGCTTAGAAGGTGATTTCCCACTAGAGTCGCCAGAAAATATTACGTATATGGATGTTGCTCCAAACCAAATTGTTTCGGTAGCAGCTTCGCTTATTCCATTCTTAGAACATGACGATGCCAACCGTGCCTTGATGGGTTCAAACATGCAGCGTCAAGCAGTTCCACTTTTACGTCCACAAGCTCCAATTGTAGGTACAGGTTTGGAAAGACGTGTAGCTATGGATTCAAGAGCTTTAGTTGTGGCAGAAGATGATGGAGTAATTGATTATGTAGATGCTAAGAAGATTGTAGTAAAATACAACTGGTCAGATGAGCAAAAACTTGTAAACTTTGATAACGAATATACTACTTATCAGCTAACAAAATTCCGTCGTACTAACCAAGATACTTGTATCAACCTTCGTCCAATTGTATTGAAAGGCGAGAAAGTAAAGAAAGGCGATGTACTTTGTGAAGGATATGCAACTGAAAAAGGAGAACTTGCTCTTGGTCGTAACCTAATGGTTGCTTTCATGCCTTGGCAAGGATATAACTTTGAGGATGCGATTGTTATTTCTGAAAAAGTAGTAAGAGATGATATTTATACTTCTATTCACATCGACCAGTTCGAACTTGAAGTTCGTGATACGAAACGTGGAGAGGAAGAACTTACTTCTGAAATTCCAAACGTAAGTGAAGATGCTGTTAAAGATTTGGATGAAAACGGTATTATCCGTATTGGTGCAAAAGTAAAAGAGCAAGATATTTTGGTAGGAAAAATTACTCCTAAAGGAGAAACAGACCCTACACCAGAAGAAAAACTTCTTCGTGCTATCTTTGGAGACAAAGCAGGTGATGTAAAAGATGCTTCTATGCGTGCTTCGGCTTCACTTCAAGGTGTTGTTATCAATACTCAGCTTTTCTCTCGTCCTAAAAAGGATAAAGATATGCGTGCCAAAACACGTAAGCAAGTAGAAGCATTGAAGAAAGAATATAGCCGAGATCTTATCGGAATGCGTTCGCAGATGATAAATAAAATGGCTGAACTCTTAGAAGGTAAAACTTCACAAGGAATCAATCACAAATACGGAGATGTCGTATTGGCAAAAGATGCTACTTTCACACATCACAATATTGAGCAAGCATTCTTCCCAAGTAAAAATGCGTATCGTGATGAGAGTAACTACAACGTTCCAGAAGAAGTAAACTTTATCGCTGATGTAATTTTGAAAGACTTTACAGAAGATGAAAAGACAAATGAAATGCTCGCTGAATTGGTTAAAAATTACAACCAAAAACGTAATGAAATTACAGCAGAGTTCAAACGTCAGCGTTTTGCACTAGAAGTAGGAGACGAACTTCCTGCAGGAATCGTAAAACTTGCTAAAGTTTATGTTGCTAAGAAGCGTAAGCTAAAAGTAGGGGATAAGATGGCAGGTCGTCACGGAAACAAAGGAGTTGTAGCTCGTATTGTTCGTGAGGAAGATATGCCGTTCCTAGCAGATGGTCGTCCAGTGGATATTGTCTTGAACCCACTTGGTGTACCTTCTCGTATGAACATCGGACAAATTTATGAGACAATTTTAGGACACGCAGGTCTTAGAATGGGAACTAAGTATGCTACACCTATTTTTGATGGAGCAACAGAGGAAGAAGTTGCAGCAGAAATCGAAAAAGCTGGATTGCCAGAATGGTGTAAGATGGAAGTTTTTGATGGACGTACTGGAGAGAAGTTTGAGCAAACTGTTACCGTAGGTATTATGTATATGCTGAAACTAGGTCACTTAGTAGATGATAAGATGCACGCTCGTTCTATTGGTCCTTACTCTCTCATTACACAGCAGCCTTTGGGTGGTAAAGCACAGTTTGGTGGTCAGCGTTTTGGAGAGATGGAAGTTTGGGCATTAGAGGCATTCGGAGCTTCACACATTTTGAGAGAAATCTTGACTATCAAGTCAGATGATGTTCTTGGACGTGCTAAGGCGTATGAATGTATCGTAAAAGGAGAGAATATGCCAAATCCGAATATTCCAGAATCTTTCAACGTACTGATACACGAACTTCGTGGTCTTGCATTAGAAATTACATTAGACTAATTGAAATTAGCTTAGTTTAAATATAAAGACTAAATCCCTTTTATTTCTTTTGAAATAGAAGGGATTTTTTGCATAAAAGAAGTAAGAAAGAACATTATGCTTTTTTTAAGATACTTTCTATCAAAAACGAGTATCTTTGTAAAGATGCTAAATGATTTTTAAGTAAATTAGTATAGCAAAGAACTAAGCCAAAACGCAATTTTTACCAGCAAATGAAATGTATTAAACCATTCGTAACGACTGTATTTTTTCTAATGGGTTTTCAAACTTTTGTTTTGGGACAGATAGGAGGAAAAACGTCGTTAGAATTTATAAACCTTCCAACCCACGCCCGAGTGATAGGTTTGGGAGGAGCAAATATTACGTCTCAAGATGTAGGGAGTCAGCAAGACATCAATATGCATATCGAAAATCCAGCACTTCTGACTACCGAAGCACATGACCGTCTTTCTCTAGCATATTATGGCTATTCAGCAGGAATCAGCAATGTAAACTTAGCCTACGGACACGATTTTAATAAACTAGGTCGCTTTTCAAACCTTGGTTTTTCATTCCAATATCTCAATTATGGAAATATTGAAAGCTATGATGCTCTTGGAAACTCTTTAGGAGAAATAAATGCAAGTGAGTATAGCTTTGGAGTGAGTCATTCACAAAAATTTGATGCTTTCCGTGTAGGAGCTACATTAAAAATTGCAGGTTCGCAGCTTGCTGGCTTTACTGCCACAGGAGTTTTTTTAGACTTGGGAGGAACACTGACTCATCCAGATAAAGATTTGCGCTTTGGACTTGTGATGAACAATCTAGGTTTTCTGATTAGTAATTACTCCCCTACTTCTGAATATACAATGCCGATGAATATTCTTTTGGGAGCATCTTTTAAACCAGAAAAAATGCCTGTGCGTTTTTCTATGACCTTACAACAACTTTTTAGAAGAAATATTGCCTACAATGACCCTACAAGAAGCACTACACTAGATGCCAACGGACAACTGATTGTAGAAGAAACTACTGCAATAGATAGAGCAATACGAAGAGTAGTTTTGGGGGCAGAAGTTATTTTTAATAAAAATTTCAACCTTCGTGCAGGTTATAATTTTTTGCGTCGTCGTGAGTTGGTCGTAACAGCACGTCCTGCTTTTGTTGGTTTTTCATTTGGTGGAGTGGTACGCATTCGCTCGTTTGAGTTTGCATATTCTCGTTCTTTAGCGCATATTGCAGGAGGGACAAACAATTTTACCATTACATTAGACACTAAGAAATTATTTAGAAAAAATTAGGTATGTTAAAAGATATAATCAGCAAACTTCGCAAATACGAAATCTTAATTCGTAAGGCTGTCAATACAAGTATGCAGGGCGAAAGTCATTCTGTTTTTAAAGGTTCTGGGCTAGAATTTGATGATGTACGTCAATACAACTACGGAGACGACATTCGTACTATCAACTGGAATATTTCTGCAAAAGGACAAGGAGCATATATCAATACCTACAAAGAAGAAAAGGAGCAGAACGTTTTTTTTGTGCTTGATGTAAGTGCGTCTCAACGTGTAGGCGCAAAAGGCTTACAAAAATTAGATATTGGAAAAGAAATTTGTGGAGTCCTAACCATTTCAGCATTGCGTGAACAAAGTTCAGTAGGTTTGCTTTGTTTTAGTGATAAACGAGAGCGTTATGTTCGTCCAGATAAAGGCAACAGACAGGCTGCACAAATTTTGAAAGTCATTTTCGACTTACAACCTTCTTCCGACCAAACTAATCTGTCAAAAGCCATCACAATGGCTATGAATATCATTAAACGAAAAAGTGTAATGATTTTGGTGTCTGACTTTATCGATGAAGATTATGAGGCTGCATTAAAAGGCGTAGCAAAACAGCATGACTTAATTTGTGTGCATCTTGGCGACCCAAGAGAACAAGATTTGCCACAACTTGGTATTGTTCAGATTCATGATAAAGAATCGGGCAAATCGGTATGGATAAACACATCTTCAAAAGAATATCGTCAGCGTTTTGAAAAGCAATTTGTAGAGAAAAGAACTAAACTAGAAAATCTTTGCAAACGTTATGGAGCAGATTATCTGTACTTAAGCACACACGATGATTATGTTCCCAAACTTATCAAGCTCTTTAAATTGAGAAAGACAAGAAGGAAATAGCCTTATAATTGATAATAAAAGATGGATAATTGAAAATAGCTAAACTTTGTTCTAGCCATTGTTGGTATCTAACCAATGATAAGTATTCACTTCTATGCAGCTTTATTTCCTTGTGATTTTCTAAAATCCACAAAATGATGCTCTACACCTTGATAATCTTTTTCATCGATGGTTGATTCTCCGTACCATGCTTTTTCATACCAAAGTGTTAGTTTTCTAAAATGAGAAGCTGCTTCTTCTGACGATTTTCTAGCGAGTTCAGAAATATAGGCGTGGTTGGTTTTGTCCTTTTTCCAGTTGATAAGCTCATTTTCATACAATACTTTCAAAAGCCAAAGGTAATGAATACGGATTGCCATACGGAAATTGCGCTGTAAAAGAGCTTTTTCTAAGGCTTGTTCCAAATAACCAAATTCTACTTTTTCTAAGTTCTCTTCTGTAAGGAAAGCAGCCTGTTCTTCCTCTAGCTTTGTTTTTTTGTTGCCAAATAAAACACCTTTTGTAAAAAACCAAACTAAAGCTAAGGCGAGCAAAGCCACTACAAGCCCAATCAAGACATATTTAAAACTTGCTAAAAATGCCCAATCAAATTTAGGCCACTTAGAGTTGGTTGGAGGTGTGTACTCTTTCTCCTCTACGACTTCTTTGGTATATTTGATTCCATCTCTTAGGTTGTTCCATTTTTCTTCATCAAATTCTTTTATCTCTACGGTCTCTGTATTTGTAGTATTGTCTTGAGCATACGAAATCCACGAGAACATACTAAATAAAAAAGTAAATACAATCAATACTGAAAAAAAAGTTTTGCTAAGTCTCATCTTTATAGAAATAATGGTATCGTACATCTATTTTAGTGCTTTTTGCCTCATCAATAACTACATTTGAGCTTCAATGGGATTTGTTTTGTTATCACATACTTGGTAAATATACAAAAAATAAAAAGTTAATGATTGTTTTAAGGAGCTTGATTGCATTATTTTTTTATCTTAGAAGAATAATTTAACTTATTCTGTCCTATGCAACACGAACCCATCAGAACACTTTTTTCAAGAAATCATGATACTATTTTTCCAAAACTTGGTGTTTTTTTGGCTGGCGCAACACCTTCAGAAGCTAATTTAAAAACAGGATGGCGAAGAAAAGTTATTCAAAAGCTAAGAGAAGACAAGCGTTTGAATCCAAGTATGATAGTCGTTTCGCCAGAGCCAGAAACAGGAAAATGGTCAGATATAGACAATAAAAACCCAAAATCAGAGCTAGAGGTTGTCAGAGACAAACAAATTACGTGGGAGCTTCAATACCTTCAGCTTTGTGATATTACAGCTTTTTGGTTGCCAGCTTACTGGACAAAGGAAAAATCTGGAGTTTTTGATGCTAATATTGCCCCTACAAGTCGATTAGAATTTGGTTATTTTTTGCAGGAGTATGTCAAAAACCCAACGAGAAGAAAATTTATTGTAGGTAGTCCAGAAGATGCTGATAGTATAAAATGGGCAAAAAAAATAGCTGACATTCATGGAGTAAAATGGCATTTTTTGAAAATAGAAGATAAAAACAAATTAGTAGCAGATTCATTTGTGGAGGAGATTGCCACTTCACTCATTGCTGGTAAGTGGGAATACTGATAAAGTTGCTTGATGATGAGGGCTTTTTTCTTTCACAAGTCATAAAAAATAAAAACCGTGTTCTGTAACAAACAAAACACGGTTTTTATTTAATTTAAAATCTGATTAATTTTTTTTCTTCTTTTGCATCTGCATTGGATTCGGAGAAGAATAATTGCCTCTTCTGTAAAGCTCAAAACGAGTAGGAACTTCTATACGAGGATAGCTATTGTTGTATGTGTCTGTGTCAGCTGTTTCAAGCTCTGGGTCTAAGAGAATAGAAGTTACTTTTTTCTTAGTCATGAAAACTTTACTAAACTGCTCGTTATTCATTCTCCAAACTTCAGCAGGAATTTTTTGAACTTCCTTGCTTCCATCTTCATAAGTAAACTCAATGATAACTGGCATTACAAGCCCACCCATATTTTTAAAGTCTATCTGATAGAAATAAGGATTTTGTTTGATAAAATTACGCTCTTCGTCTGTCAGACCACTTAAATAATCTTCATAATTACGTTTTGCATCTGCTTCTGTCATTCTATCATCATACGAATTGTAGAAATCTGCAAGCTGTGGACGACGCTCTAAACGAGTTTTTGCAATTGCTGTTTTGTTTCTCTGCTGCGTAATGCTCAAAGCCTCTTCTTCTTTAGTTGTTTCTACTGCTGCACTTAATGAGTTTGGCTCAAAGAAAGTTACATCTTCAATAGAAATATCTACATGGTCAGTTGTATAGAACCATCCCCACCAAAACCAGTCTAAATCAGTTCCAGAAGCATCTTCCATACTACGGAAAAAGTCAGCAGGTTTTGGATGTTTGAATGCCCAACGCTTTGAATATTCTTTGAAAGCGTGGTCGAAAAGTTCTCTTCCCATTATAGTTTCACGTAAAATATTGAGTGCTGTTGCAGGCTTACCGTAGGCATTGTTTCCAAATTGAGGAATAGATTCTGAATTGGTCATGATAGGCATAATTCCAGCCTTCGAACCTTTCATATAATCTACAATATTTTTAGCATCACCACGGCGTGAAGGATAATCTCTTTGCCATTCCTGTTCTGTAATAAATTGCATGAACGTATTCAAACCTTCATCCATCCACGTCCAATGACGCTCGTCAGAGTTGATAATCATAGGGAAGAAATTATGTCCTACTTCGTGAATAATTACTGAAATCATAGCGTATTTGATGCGTGAAGAATATGTTCCGTCTTCTTCTGGTCTTCCTCCATTGAAACAAATCATTGGATATTCCATTCCCCAAACAGGACCGTGAACTGAAATTGCTACTGGATAAGGATAGTCAATCGTGTGTTTTGAATATACTTCTAAGGTATGTGCTACCACTTCTGTCGAATATTGTCCCCAAAGTGGATTACCTTCCTTTGGATAATACGACATTGCCATTACGTTTTTTCCGTTTGGCATTTTTACGCTCATTGCATCCCAAATAAACTTTCTTGAAGAAGCAAACGCAAAATCACGTACATTATCAGCCTTAAATTTCCATGTTTTTGTGCCTTTAGCTTTACTTTTTTCTGCTTTAGTAGCTTCGTCTTGCGTAACAATCACAACAGGAACATCAGAACTCTGTGCTTTTTCCCAACGCTCTTTTTGAGTAGCTGTCAAAACTTCATCTGGGTTTTGAAGAACACCAGTAGCTCCCAAAATATGGTCTGCTGGAACAGTCATTTCTACTTCATAGTCTCCAAATTCTAACGCAAACTCTCCACGCCCTAAAAATTGTTTGTGTAACCAACCATTTACATCATCATAAACAGCCATTCTTGGAAAAAATTGAGCAATCTCATAGAGATAATTTCCATCTTTTTCAAAATATTCATAACCACTACGACCTCCGTATTTTAATTGGTCTTGAATATTATAATTCCATTTGATTTGAAAAGAATATTTTTCATTTGGTTTTAAAGAGGTAGGCAAATCTACTCTCATCATGGTTCTGTTGATGGTGTGAGAAAGAGCTTTTCCATCTGTTGTTGTTACAGCTTCAATATTGAATCCACCTTCAAAATCAGAGTTACCTGTGATGTAGGCAATACCACGAAGTGTGTTTTTTTCGTTGAGTGTTCCAGTAGAAGTTTTATAGGTATCAGAGTCTTTTGCTCTCATATTTTGGTCTAACTGCACCCAAAAATAATCTAAAACATCTGGTGAGTTATTGTGATAAGTAATAGTTTCTTGCCCTGTGATGCGCTGCTTTTCGTCATCTAAGGTAAGCTGGATTTTGTAATCTACTTTTTGTTGCCAATACTGATGCCCTGGTGCACCCGAACCAGCACGATAGACATTTGGCGTTGGCAGCTCTTCGCCTAACTGCTTAAAATAAGAACGATTAATATTTTTGTCTCGCTGTGCAAACGCACTTTGAGAAGCAAATGAGATAAACACGCCTACTATAAGTAACAGCATGTTTGAGTAGTTGTACTTAATATTCATTGAGAAAATTTAATTAAAATAGTGTGGTAAAGGGGTCTGTCGTTGGTGGAGACACCAACAACGGCAAAACCTAATAATACATTTTTGCCAAATTTAACTAAATAATGGCTATTTTAAAGGTATTTTGATATGTTGTGTATGTTATAAAATTTTAATTTGAAGTTTATTTCAATTTAGTTTTTTAGAAGAACCAACAAGTTTATGATTAAACTATGAGCCTTTTTAGTAAATTATTTTGTGTATAATGTAAATTAAACCATTAAATCATCTATTCAATGAAACACTTAAATATTTATTTCCTTATCTTATTATTTATGATTTCTTGTACTGCTAAAAAAAATGAAACAGCAGAAACAAAAACTACAACAGAAACTACGCAACCTAAATCTAATCAGAGTTCTAGCACATTAGAAAAGCAAAAAAGTTGTGAACTATTTACAACAGAACGAATTGCGAAGTTATTAAATGTAGAGCTTTCTTCTCTAAAAACGGATGATATGGGGCATAGTGAAAAACGCTCTATATGCTATTTTTACAATGCTGAAGGAAAACGTAAACTTTTCATAAGATTGGGCTGGAAAAGTGATAAAGCAATAGCAAAAAAGGCATTAGAAACACAGTATAAAAACTTTATCAATAACGGAGTAGAAGAAGTTAGTTATCAAGAAATAAGCAACGAAAACGGAAACCAAGTTATAGCAGGAATACAGCCTGATAGAGAAAATATGTACATCCATATTGTCAGAAAACGTTTTGGAAATAGTGCTGAAGCAACCTTGGAGTTGCGCCACGAATCAGATGCTGCAAATGTTAAGGATGAACTTCTGAAAATGATAGAGGAAATTAATTGAGATGACATGCAAAGTCAATGTAAAACTCATCACAGTTAATTTTGTAAAGTTCATTTCTTCATAGCATTAAGATTTGCAAACCCTAATGCTATGAAGAAATAAGCACGATTTAATTCTTAGCTATTGATAATCAGACCTGTAATAAAACTGTGATAACCTTTAGTACCCTAAAATATTCAAAACCTGCTCTTGTGTTTGTTCTCTTCTGAAAAGCTCAGTAGTTACGTTGCCTTGTTCGTCTCTGTTAATAATAACATGTTGCGAATTTGGAATCAAACAATGCTGAATACCTCCATAACCTCCTAAACTTTCTTGATATGCTCCTGTATGGAAAAAACCGATATATTGTTCTGTTCCTCTTGTAAATTTTGGTAACATGAGTTTAGCTATATGCGATTCAGAATCGTAATAATCCATTCCATCGCAAGTAATTCCTCCTAGATGCACTTGCTGATATTCTTTATCCCAGTTGTTGATTGCCATAGTAATAAAACGGTAGCCCATTCCCCACGTATCTGGTAAATGTGTAATAAATGAACCATCAATCATATACCAAAGTTCTCGGTCGTTTTGTTGTTTTTGAGCCTTTACAGAAAAAATCATAGCTCCACTTTCTCCTACGGTAAAACTTCCAAACTCTGAAAAAATAGTCGGAACAGGTACTCCTTCACTCTCACAAACTTCTTGAATATTAGCAACGATGGCTTCGGTCATGTATTCATAGTCATATTCAAAACCCAAAGAATTTTTGATAGGCATTCCTCCTCCAATATCTAAAATATGAAGTTCTGGACAGATTTTTTTCAAATCGCAGTATGCACGAACAAATTTGTTGAATTCACTCCAAAAATAAACAGTATCACGAATACCAGAATTGACAAAGAAATGAAGTAGTGTCAGTTTAAATTTCGGATTGGTGGCAATATGTTTTTTGTAAAACTCAATAACATCTTTATAACGAATACCCAAACGAGAGGTATAAAAAGCAAAGTTAGGTTCTTCTTCTATAGCTATTCGAATTCCTAATTGTGCCTCTTCTACTTCTGCACTCTCATAAGCATTTATTTCTTTTCTGTTGTCTAAGACAGCAATACAGTTTTTAAAACCTTCTTGCCAAAGCGATTTGATTTCGTCTGTATAAGTATCTCTCTTAAAACCATTACAGACCACATATTTTTCTTTATCAAAATCTCCTCTTTGATGTAGTTTTTTGATAATAGCAATATCAAAGGTAGAAGAAGTTTCAAGGTGCGCTCCTGTTTTCAATACTTCTTCCATTATGAAATTGAAATGAGAAGATTTAGTACAGTAACAATAGACATAATCAGCGTCGTAATTAAGTTTCTTGATAGCTTCGCCAAAATGACTTCTTGCCCTTCGTATGTTTTCGCTAATCTTGGGTAGATAAGTAAGGCGCAATGGTGTACCATATTTTTCAATAATAGGCATCAGCTCTACACCATAAAAATTCAATTCATCATTTGATACTGTAAAATCTGGTGTATCAAAATAAAATGTTTGTTTGATTAGGTCGATATAACGTTGTTGGGAAGTACGTCTTGTCATTAGCGTTTTGGAAAAAATAAGATTGAAAAGTTTTTTTTATTGGTTACAAAAATACGAAATGTAGAAATGAATGGATAATTTTAATAATGGATAATGGACAATTACGCAAATAGTTTGGTCTAATGAATTATCCATTTTCAACTCCACGTTGTTCATTCACTTACGCTATCCAAACCGTTTTTATATTGACAAATTCGTGGATTCCGTTGGTAGAAAGCTCCCTGCCATATCCCGATTTTTTAATTCCACCAAAAGGCAAACGAGGGTCAGATTTTACCATTCCATTGATAAAAACACTCCCAGATTCAATTTTTGAAGCTATTTCTCTAGCTTTTTCTAGGTTAGCAGTCCAAAGAGAAGAACCCAAACCAAATTCAGAATTGTTGGCAAGTTCTAAAGCGTGATGTTCGTCTTTTGCTTTAATTACGGCAGCCACAGGGCCAAAAAGCTCCTCATCAAAAGCTGGCATTCCTTCTTTTACATCTATTAAAATAGTTGGTTCGAAGAATGCTTTATCTCTTTTTCCACCCAAAATAATCTTAGCTCCTTTTTCTACCGATTTTTGTACTTGTTCTTCTAGTTCTTTGGCTAAATCTTCTCTTGCCTGTGAGCCTACATCAGTATTTTCATCCATTGGGTTGCCCATTTTTAGAGTTGCCATTTCCTTTTTGAAGGCTTCTACAAACTTGTCATACACTTCTTCCAAGACTATAAAACGTTTGGCTGCAATACAGCTTTGTCCAGAGTTTTGAGTACGTGCTGTTACGGCTGTTTTAGCTGCCATTTCAATATCTGCATCTGCTAAGACAATAAAAGGGTCGCTTCCACCAAGTTCTAAAACTGTTTTTTTGATATTTTTTCCTGCAATTTCTGCCACTGATGCCCCTGCTGCTTCGCTTCCTGTAAGAGTTGCAGCCTTTACATGGTCGTTTTCCAACACTTGCTTGACTTGTTTTCCACTAATAAGTAAATTTTGAAATACATTTTTAGGAAAACCAGCTTCTAAAAAAAGTGATTCCATAGCCTCACCTGCTCCAAAAGAGTTAGAAGAGTGCTTCAAAACACCTACATTTCCAGCCATTAAGGAAGGCACAGCAAAACGAAACACCTGCCAAAAAGGGAAATTCCAAGGCATTACAGCCAAAATAACTCCTAGAGGGTCGTAACGAACGTATGCTTCCGAACCATCCGATTTTTTGGAAACAGGAGATAAAAAATCTTCAGCCTTTTCTGCATAAAAATCACAAAGCCAAGCACATTTTTCTACTTCAGATTTCGATTGTGTGATGGGTTTTCCCATTTCCTCTGTCATCAGTTTGGCTAAACTATCTTTCTTGTCTTTTAAAAGTAGAGACAGCTTACGAAATTTTTCTGAACGTTCTTCAAAACTCGTTTTTTTCCAGTCTTGAAAAGCATTTTCTGCATTCTGTATTTTTTGTGTAATTTCTGATTCTGAAAGAAGTGTATAGGTTTTGAGCGTTTCGCCAGTAGCTGGGTTGAGAGTTTGGACTGTATTTTTATCTGACATATTTTCTAAAAAAATTAAGTTTAAAAAGTGATTATATACAAAATCTATAATTTCTTTAAAAGTTTAGAGATTTTTGAAAAAAGATACAAGAATGAACTTTTAAAACCCTTTTTGACTTTTAGATAGAAGTTGTTAAGAATAGAAAAATAACCGTCGTTGAGGCTCAAAATACAGCCGTCAACGAGGATAAAAATCCCTAAACGACAGTTCTAAACCTCGTTTACGGTTGTTAAAACACATTAGCTTCGCTCGCTTTCAGGTCTTAAACAAGTTCATAGAAAAAATACGACAATGGATTATAAAAACGAAGATAAAACCCTTCTCATTCTTGATATAGACGAAACACTCATACACGCCACCCCTAAAAAACTAGAAAAGCCATTTGACTTTACAGTGTTCAACTATTTTGTCTATGAGCGTCCGTACTTGAAGGAATTTTTTAAAAAAATAAAAGACCACTTTTTGCTCGCTTTGTGGTCTTCTGCTAATGATGAATATGTAGAAGAAATAGTAAAAAAGATTGTTCCAAAAAATATAAAGTTAGAGTTTGTTTGGGCAAGAAGTCGTTGTAGTTTTAGAAGGAATTTTCAAGCTATTTACGACGACTATCAGAATTACGGTAATTATAGTTCACATTACCATTTTGTAAAACCACTCAAAAAACTAAAGAAAAAAGGATACAAATTAGAACGCATCTTGATTGTTGATGACACACCTCACAAATCAAAAGATAATTATGGAAATGCCATTTATCCAACGCCTTTTGAGGGAAAAGACGACGACGAATTGCTTTTACTAGCTAATTACCTCTTGACTTTGAAAAACAAAACAAATGTACGAAAAATTGAAAAGCGAGGATGGCAAAGCCAAACTACTCGTAACGCAACCAACCTGTAATACTTTTACGATGACGCTCATTTTGAGTAGGCAATACTTCGTGCCATACTACATCACTTCGCATACAAACAAAACGATTGAAGACAGGTAGGATGTCTGTAAAATTGTCTTCATTTTCATTTTTATAGACACGTAGCTTTCCATTGTCTTGCTCTTTCCAGTCTTTGTTGAGGTACAGAATACAAGAAATATAGCGTTTATTGCTTCCTGCGTGGTTATCTAAGTGTTTTTTATAAAAACTCTGATGAGGATAGACGGCAAAATGTGCTTCAAAAAAATTAAGAGACAAGAATAGATTTTGATTTATACTCTTACGCAAACCTTCAATCGTATCAAAATAATGTTGTTGTGATGATGTAAGACTTCCTACATCTAACCACTTGACATAATCTGAACGAATTTCTGGACGAAGCTGCCAGTTTATACCTTTTCTGCCTATTCCTGCCTGTCTAAAATCACCGTTTTCGTATTCTTCGGTAAGTTCTTGATTGAGGTTTTCAATCAGTTCGGGAGATAAAAAATTATCTACTACTGCCCAGTCTTTTTCACAAAGTCCGTCTATGATAGTCTCTTGTGTTTTGGTTATTATTTCTTGCATTATTTTTAAGATATAAGAGTTAGAATACAACTGTTTTTATGCCACATTAAAACAAAAAACCTATCTGAAATATTGTAATCAGATAGGTTTTTTACTTACAAAAAAATGAGTTTTTTACTCTGCCTCTAATACCCAAGCTCCCACGTATGTGTAATCTAATTTATTTTGTGCATCTCTTGCTTCTTCTTTGGTATCGTATTCATAAAGCGCAATTCGGTAACGGTCGCTATCACTTGTCGTGATAACTCTTGCCTGTGGAAACTGTCCACTAAGTTGTCTTACAGCAGCATTGGCATACTCTTCTGTGCTATAGCTTCCATAAATCAAATAAAACTTACCATTCTGTAATCCTGTGTTCGTGCTTGCTCCGTCTGCATCTGGATTTTCTCCATCTCCTGTTAGTGTATTGATACCATTGTCTGTATTATCAGCTACCTCTTCTTTGCCAGCAGCTAAAGTTCCATTTTTAAGGTCGTATTCTGGCTCTGTGCCTGAACAGCTTTCTACTTCATTTTCTTCATCTTCAACTTCTCCAAACCACACTACCGTTACGTTTTTATATTGTCCAATTCCGACAGCAGCCCAGTCTTTATCTGCATAACGTCCTGTATTTTTGAGAATATCAGAATAGAAAGAACTTCCTTTCCAAAGCTCCATAATTCTTTTCGGCTCACTTCCTCCGTTATAAATTACTTCATATCCTTTTCCTTCATATCCTGTAATTTCTTTTGGCTTATCCCACATACAGGCTTGTTTGGTATTGTCTCTTTCATTGAAACAACAGGCATTCCAAAAACCTTGGTCAGACCAACTTTGCATACTACAAGAATCTTTATCAATTCGATTATGATATAAATCTCTTGCGTGTAGTTTGGCTACAAAGGTTAGTTTTTTAGAAATTGTTATCGTATGAGCTTCATTTTCACTTCTATAAGAATCTATAAGTGCGTAGAGTTGTTGTTCAAATCCATTGAGGCAGACCTGTTCTGGAACAGTTACTTGTTGTGCAAACAATTGCGAAGAAAAACCAAATGAAAATAGGTAAAGACAACCCAGTACAAAGGCTACTTTAGTATAAAAATATTTTTTCATCATAATATTGGAAGTGATTAGTTTTTAGTGGTGAGAATAGAACAAATAATCAATTTGACTCTATAAATTTAGTATTTAACGTGATTCAAAAAGTATGCTTTTTCTGTTTAAGGCTGCTATTGTTTCGACAAAGTAGTAAAAATATGCTTATAAATAAACTGTATAAGCCGTCTGACAATTATTTTGACATTTGATAGAATAGCTTTTTTTACAATACATCTGATTTATTATTTCGATAAATATAAAATGCCTTCTGATAGCCTTTTTTTCATCTAAAATAAACAACTGCTTGCCGAGCATACTAATCTGTTCGTCGATTGCATTTTGGTAACAATGTATGATTTTTTGCAATTATGGGAGTATTATTTTTATCTTTATAAAAACAAGATAAATGTCTCTAAGTGGCTTTCAATGCCTTATTTTGGCGATTTTTACAAAAAAAGTAACCTTGTCTGTCATATAGTGATTTTTGTTTACTACAAAAAAATAAGTATTTTACTTAATGAATATCGTGTAAGCATTCTGAACGAAAAGGTATAGTTCTTGAAACTTTGAGGGTAAACCACTTATCAGTTGCTCCCATCACAGTATAAATGGTTTTTATCATAACTATTCTACTCTCTATTTGACAAAATAATATTTTACTCGTATGAATTATACTACTCCGACAAACGAAGAAGATAAGAAGACTGAAAGAATTCAAGAAGATACAGACAACACACCCAGTAGATCTCTTTCAGACTTACCAAACGAGAGTCCTATTGCCTTCGATAAGGCTTCTATTTTGCCATTAGAAGAATTAGAAGTAACTTACGAGTGGGTAGGAATGCCCACTGAATTTAATCAGCACGACACATCATCAGATGAAACAGAAAATACAGTACTTGTATCTGATTCTCTTGAAGAATCATCTGATTCATTAGAAAAATCTTCCCTATCAGACATGAAATCTAAATCTAATATTTATTTAGGAATTATACTTTCTCTTATTGGTTCGTTAGGAGCAGCCTATATTTGGGGCAAAACCACAATGCTTATAGACGAATACATAGAACAACACCATTATGCTTTTATGGCGATTTTGGTAGGGCTTTTGGCTGCCTTAGGTATGAGAATTGGAGGAAGAGGACATACCCCTGTTTTTGGCGTTTTGGCAGTCTTTTTTACTATATTAGGTTGCTTTATTGGAAATGTTTTGGCTGCTGTTGAGCCTATCGTTCAGAGTTTTCAACTTTCATACATAGAAACATTTACCACCTTTGATATTTCTCACTTATGGGGCTTTTTGAAAGACCGTTTTGAGTATGTAGATATTGCTTTTTATTCTCTTGCACTATTCTTTGCTTACTATTTATCTTTTAGCAAACCTAAGCGTTTGTTCAAATAAAAAAAATTAAGATTCTTTTTTGATAGAGATTAGCATTTTACTTTATAGAAGTAGAATGCTTTTTTTCTTAAATTTGTCCTTTCATTATTTACCACCTCTTTGCTGTATTTCCCAAGCATATTCTCTTCTAGTTCTAATCTATGCTATATTATTTATTTCGCTTTTTGCGTGAACAGTTCGAACTCTCTGGAGCAGGTCTTTTCCAGTACATTAGTTTTCGTGCTATGTTGGCTGCTTTTCTATCGCTCTTAATCAGTGTTGTTTTTGGAAAGAAAATCATTTTGTTTCTTCAAAAGCAGCAAATCGGTGAAACAGTCAGAGATTTAGGCTTGAAAGGCGAAAATTTGAAAGCTGGCACACCAACAATGGGAGGAATAATAATTTTGGCAGCTACACTTATTCCTACACTTCTCTTGGCACAACTACATAACATTTATGTTATTCTGTTACTTGTCTCAACAGTTTGGTTAGGACTGCTTGGTTTTATAGATGACTATATCAAAGTAATTCATAAAAATAAAGGAGGTTTATCTGGAAAGTTTAAAATATTAGGACAAATAGGAATTGGTATCTTGATTGGAATAGCAATGTATTACCACCCAGACGTACTGATAAGAAGTTTTAGTGAGAGTATAAGTAATAGTGATTATACTACTTTAGTAAACTCTAGCTATGAAGATATAAAATCGCTTAAAACAACTATTCCTTTCATTAAAAATAATGAGTTGGATTACAGAAGCCTTGTTCCAGACTTTCTAGGAGAGTATGGAGTAGTTATCTTTTATATTTTGGTTGTAACTTTTATTATTACTGCCGTTTCAAATGGAGCAAACTTAACTGATGGTTTAGACGGACTAGCAGCAGGAACAACAGCAATTATTGCAGTAGCCTTGAGTGCTTTTGCTTATGTTTCGGGTAACTTGATTTTTGCAGACTATTTGAATATTATGTATTTGCCCAACACAGGTGAAGTTGTTATTTTCTGTGCTGCCTTTGTTGGAGCTTGCATTGGTTTTCTTTGGTACAACTCTTTCCCTGCACAGGTGTTTATGGGAGACACAGGTAGTTTGTCGTTGGGTGGCATTATAGCAGTTTTGGCAATTACGCTTCGTAAGGAACTTATGATTCCAATTCTTTGTGGAGTATTTTTGATAGAAAATCTATCTGTAATGCTGCAAGTAGTATATTTCAAATATACCAAAAGAAAATTTGGAGAAGGAAAACGCATTTTTTTAATGTCTCCTCTTCATCATCACTATCAGAAGAAAGGTTATCATGAAGTTAAAATCGTTACTCGTTTTTGGATTGTAGGTATTTTATTAGTTATTATTGCATTAGCTACGCTGAAAATTAGATAAGAAAATAATTGATAATGCACAGTTATCAATGGAAAATTAAAACACAATGATTACCTATTTTATTTAATAATTAAAATAAAACTGATTTTTTCTTGATTTAATATAGACTATTTTACAGAGAAAGCCTTGACTTTGTTGTCTTTCAATTAATCATTCATCACTAATAATTTATCACTAAAAAATGGTACTTGCTCTTTTTCGTTTTTTATTTCGTTTTCGTGGTTGGAA